>NZ_LVCU01000543.1:0-15235 GCF_001647185.1 Rhodococcus sp. EPR-147 | reverse complement strand
CGACGCTCAGCGCGCCGCGGTCCAAGGGGTGGTGGCCCCGAAGAATCTCCGCGAGATGGAGGACCTGATCCGGTCCAGGGTGCAGGAAGTTCTCGACGACCTTCCCGTGAACCAGCCGTTCGACTGGGTTCGCACGGTGTCCGTCGAACTCACGGCACGGATGCTGGCGACGTTGCTCGATTTCCCCTACGAGCAGCGACACAAGCTCGTCGAGTGGTCGGACCTGGCGACGGCAATGGAACAGACCAACGGTGGTCCTTCTGACAACGACGAGGTGTTCGGCGCCATGGTCGACGCAGCCAAGGGCCTGAGCGCTCTCTGGCACGACAAGGCCGCTCGAAAAGCAGCAGGGGAAGAGCCCGGCTTCGACCTGATCTCGCTGCTGCAGGCCAACGACGACACGAAGGATCTCATCGACCGGCCGCTGGAGTTCCTGGGGAATCTCACCCTGCTCATCGTCGGCGGCAACGACACCACGCGTAACTCGATGAGCGGTGGAGTGTTGGCGCTCAACGAGTTTCCCGATCAGTTCGAGAAGCTGAAGGCGAATCCCGATCTCGTGCCCGGCATGGTGTCCGAGATCATCCGCTGGCAGACGCCGCTGGCCTACATGCGCAGGATCGCGAAGGAAGACACGATCCTGAACGGCCAGTTCATCCGCAAGGGCGACAAGGTGGTCATGTGGTACGCCTCCGGCAACCGTGACGAGCGCGTGTTCGATCGGCCGGACGACTTCATCATCGACCGCAAGAACGCACGTAACCACATCGCGTTCGGGTTCGGCGTGCACCGGTGCATGGGCAACAGGCTCGCGGAGATGCAACTGCGAATCCTCTGGGAGGAGTTGCTGACCCGGTTCGAGAACATCGAAGTGGTCGGGAAGCCCGAGTACGTTCAGTCCAACTTCGTGAGAGGTATATCCAAGATGATGGTCACCCTCACCCCGAAGCAGCAGGCCTAGGTGAGCGCCGAGCGCGCGGTGATCATCGGTGCCAGCCACGCCGGCGCTCAACTCGCCGCACATTTGCGACGCGAAAAGTGGGCCGGGGAGATAGTTCTCATCGGTGACGAGGGGACGTTGCCCTACCAACGTCCCCCGTTGTCGAAGGCCTATCTGGCCGGCACCTCGACGCTCGAGGCCATGGCGATCCGCGGGGCGGATTTCTACGACAAGCAGAACATCGAGCTGGTCGACGGTTCGGTGAGCAGCATCGATCGTGAGGCTCGCACGGTCACGTTCGATTCCGGAGTCACGCAGTCGTACAGCAAGCTCGCCCTGTGCACCGGCGCGCGAACTCGCCGATTGGCAACTCCCGGAGCAGATTTGGCGGGCATCCACTACCTGCGGACCGCCGCCGACTCCGCATCGCTACGCTCGGCCGCGACGCCGGGAACACGGGTAGTCGTCGTCGGTGGCGGTTACATCGGTTTGGAAACGGCAGCGTCCCTCCGGGCATCGGGTCTCGACGTCACCGTCGTCGAGGCCGCGGAGCGTGTTCTGGAACGCGTGACAGCACCGGTGGTCTCGACGTTCTTCACCCGAATACACCGCGAGGCGGGCGTGGAGATCCGGACGGGTGCGCTCGTGGAGGAGTTCCGCGGAGACAGCCGTGTGCGGGAGGTCGTGCTGGCCGGCGGAGACACGCTGCCAGCCGATCTAGTGGTCATCGGGGTGGGCATCGTCCCCAACACCGAACTCGCCGAAGCGGCCGGGATCACCGTCGACAACGGAATCGTCATCGACGATCGGACCCGCACCGACGATCCCGATATCGTCGCTGCCGGCGATTGCGCCGCCTACCACGTTGCCCGCTACTCGCGGCGCGTCCGCCTCGAAGGAGTCTGCGCTGCAAACGAACACGCGAAGGTGGCGGCATCGACTTTGACCGGAGGGTCCGCCGCCATCACCGCGCTGCCGTGGTTCTGGTCCGACCAGTACGACCTCAAGCTTCAGATCGCCGGACTGGGCACCGGATACGACGAGGTCGTCGTCAACGGCGATCCGGAGCACGATCGCGACTTCACCTGCTACTACCTCCGCGACGGCCAACTCATCGCCGCGGACTGCATCAACCGTCCGCGCGATTTCATGACCAGCAAGAAGAAAATCGCCGAGCACTCCACAGTCGAACTCGCGGAATTGATCGGATGAGAACTTCACGCCCCTGCACCACCACCTCGCTCACCGTGTGACGCCGGTCGTTCGAGTTTCCGCCCATCGTGATCTTTCTGTAACCTCGACGCGATGACCACCCATGACCAGAGTGTTCTCGAGCGGCAGCCGACAACGGCACCGGCTCGACACTCCGGCGTCGGGCGCGGTGACGTCGTTGCGGCGGTCGGATTTCTGGTCGCCGCCTTCTACGTCCTGCAAGGCCAGTGGCGCAATCTGGGCGGCGGCTACCTCTACAACAGCGGCCAGGATCAGACGATGTGGGAGTGGTTCTTCTCCGTCGCCGCCAATTCGGTCGCGCATCTGGACAATCCACTGTGGAGCGACCTGCAGAATTACCCGCTCGGGGTGAATCTGATGGCGAACACGGCGATGTTCGGAGTCTCGATCCCCCTGGCCCCGATCACGTTGCTCTTTGGACCGACGGTCACCTGGGCGATCGCTCTCACCGTCGGCCTGGCGGGGACCGCGTTCGCGTGGTTCTGGCTGTTTTCCCGTCAGCTCAATGCGTCCAAGGGCGCCGCGGCAATGGGCGGCGCGCTGTGCGGCTTTGCGCCCGGCGCGATCTCACACGCCAACGGGCACCCCAACTTCGTGGTGCTGTTCCTGCTTCCGGTGATCGCCATGCTGGTCACCCGCATCGCACACGGCGGCGGGACCACCAAGAACACCGTCGGACTCGGGTTGATCGTCGCGCTGCAGATCCTGCTCGGCGAAGAGCCGCTGCTCATCTTCGCGATGTCGTTCGCCATCTTCGCCGTCGTCTACTACGTGTCCAGGCCCCGTTCGCTGTGGCCTGCCGTCCGCAATGCCGTGCCCAGACTCGCGGTCTCGGCCGGCATCGCGTTGACGCTCGTGGCGTTTCCGCTGTGGTGGCAGTTCTTCGGCCCGCAGTCGTACTCGTTCCTCGAACACGGTGCCATGGGCAACGACGCCAAAGCACTGTTCCAATTCCCGACGCAATCGCTCGGCGGCGAGGCGACTCCGGGGCAGAACGTTCGCATCAACGCCACCGAGGAGAACGCGTACTTCGGCTGGCCGCTGCTGGTGCTGTCCCTGGTGGCAGCGGTGTGGATGTGGCGCGTCGCCTGCGCCCGTGCTGCTGCCGCGACCGCGATCGTCATGAGTGTGCTCTCGCTCGGAGCGACATTGGTGATCGGCAAGGACGACACCGGCATAACGCTGCCGTGGACGAAGCTGGCCGAGTACCCACTCGTCGAATCCGTGCTCGAAACCCGCTTCGCGTTGGGCGCGGTGCCTGCACTGGCCCTGCTGGTCGTCCTGGCCACCGATCGCACGTTCCGCAACGGACTTCGCCCGTTGCCTGCGTTCTGGATCGCCGGACTCACGCTCGCACTCGTACCTCTGATCCCGACGCCGCTGGTGACCGTCGACAAGTCCCCGACGCCGGAGTTCTTCGCCGACGGCGAGTGGGAGAACTTCGTCGACGACGGTTCCGTCGTCACCGTGCCCCTTCCGCGGCCCGAGGACGCGCGCCCGCTGCGCTGGCAGATGGACGCCGACATGGGCTTCAAGCTGGCCGCCGGATACTTCGTCGGACCGAGCGACAAGGAAGAGAAGGTCGCCAAGTACGGGGCCGTGGACCGTCCGACGGCGCTGCTGCTCGGCTCGGTGTACGACTCGGGCACCGTCCCCGAGATCACCGCCGATCAGCGCAGCGACGCCGCCGAGGACATGGCGTTCTGGGAGGCCGACGTCGTCGTCCTGCCGCCGGGCAAGAACACTCTCGCTCTGCGGACCACCGTCACCGACCTCGTCGGCGTGGAGCCTCGGTACACCGGAGGCGTATGGGTGTGGGACGTGCGGACGCTCGTCCCTTAGCATCGTCGGCGTGCCCGAGACCGCTCCGAACTTCGCGACCGCCCGGCTGATAGCGATCGTCACTGGCATCATCGGTGCGGTTCTGGCCATCGCGACACCCCTGCTGCCGGTTCAGCAGGACGTTGCGACGCTGTCGTGGCCGCAGAGTTCGTTCGGCAGCGTCAACGCTCCGCTGGTGAGCTACTCGCCCGTCGACCTCGAGGCAACCGTTCCGTGCAGCGCCGCCACTGCTCTCACCGACGGCGGCACGCTGATCTCCACCGCACCCATCGAAGCTGCGAAGACCGAGCAGAAGGCACTGATCGTGCGGGTCGACGATGACCGCCTGCAGGTGCTGCTGCGTGATCGCGTTCTCGCCGAGGCTCCCGTGTCCGAGCTGTCCGCCGACTGTTCGCTGAGCATTTCGTCCAGCGCCACCAGTACGATCGTCGACCTCGACGGCGACACGAGCACGATGGACGGCGACGTCCGCCCGCAGGTCGTCGGCGTCTACACCGACCTCACCGCACCGGTCGACGGCCTGACCGTGCGCTCCGACATCGACTCGCGCTATTCCTCGAGCCCCACCACGTTCAAGTTGTTGGCCATGATCGTCGGCGCACTCGCTGTGATCGCCTCCCTGTTCGCGCTGCATCGCCTCGACAGCATGGACGGTCGACGCCACCGCCGATTCCTCCCCTCGCGCTGGAAGTCCATCACCGGCGTCGACGCCGTCGTGGTGGGCGTGCTGGTGCTGTGGCATTTCATCGGCGCGAACACCTCCGACGACGGTTACCTGCTCAACATGGCCCGCGTCTCCGAGAACGCCGGCTACATGGCCAACTACTTCCGCTGGTTCGGCGTCCCCGAAGCGCCGTTCGGCATGCCGTACTACGACATGCTCGCCGCCCTCGCCAAGGTCAGCACCGCCAGCATCTGGATGCGCCTGCCCGCCACCATCGCGGCGCTGCTGTGCTGGCTCGTCATCAGCCGCGAGGTCATCCCCCGCCTCGGTCGCGCAGTTCTCACCAACCGGGTCGCGCTGTGGACCGCCGGATTCGTGTTCCTCGCTTTCTGGCTGCCCTACGACAACGGCCTGCGCCCAGAACCGATCATCGCCCTCGGCGCACTGCTCACGTGGTGCTCGATCGAACGCGCCATCGCCACCGGACGACTCCTGCCCGCCGCCATCGGCACCCTGATCGCCGCGTTCTCCCTCGCCGCCGGACCCACCGGACTGATCGCCGTCGCCGCCCTGCTCGCCGGCCTGCGGCCGCTGGTGATGATCGTGGTCAAGCGAGCTCGCCAGGTGGGACTGCTCGCCGTTCTCGCGCCGCTGGTCGCGTCGGGACTGGCGGTGTTGATTGCGATCTTCGCCGACCAGACTCTTGCCACGGTCCTCGAAGCGACCCGAGTGCGCTCGGCCATCGGACCGAACGTGCCGTGGTTCGAAGAACGCGTCCGCTGGGACGCGCTGATGACCATTTCTCCCGACGGCTCGCTCGCCCGACGGTTCGGCATGTTCGCGATGCTGCTGTGCATCGTCGTGTGCATCGCGGTGATGCTCCGCAAGAACGGACGCATCCCCGGGACAGCCACCGGACCGTCGCGTCGGATCCTCGGAATCATTCTGGGCGCACTGGCTTTGATGATGTTCACGCCCACCAAGTGGACCCACCACTTCGGTGTGTACGCCGGTCTCGCGGCGTCGTTGGCCGCGCTGGCTGCCGTTGCCGTCACCGCTGCAACCGTCCGATCTCCGCGCAACAGAACACTGTTCACCGCCGCTGTCCTGTTCCTGACGGCGGTGGCGTTCACCAGCTCGAACGGGTGGTGGTACGTCTCGAGCTACGGCATTCCGTGGTTCGACAAGCCGCCGTCCATTGCCGGCAAGGGCTTTTCGACGATCCTGCTGGGCCTGACGGTACTGACGCTGCTCTATGCGGCCTATCAGCACGTCCGATTGCCTTATCGCAGAGAAGAACCGACCACGCGTCGACGCTTCGCGCCGTCCGCGCTGACCATCGTCGCCGGCGGGGTCGTGGCCTTCGAGGTGCTCTCGTTCGTCAAAGGCGCTGTGGCGCAATACCCGGCGTACTCCATCGCCCGCTCGAACTTCTCTGCCCTCGCCGGAAACTCGTGCGGACTCGCCGGTGACGTACAGGTGGAGACCGACGTCAACGGCTCGGTCCTGCAACCGATCGATCCCGCAGCCGACGCACTCGGTGCCGGTGGGAGTACCGGATTCACCCCCGACGGCGTCGCCCAGGACCTGACGGCCGATTCCGAGGACACCGCGCAGGGCAGCGCGAACTCCATCCGCCCCGAGGACTCCGAACAGAGCGCGGCGGCCACTTCGTCGAACTCCGCGGGCACCTCCGGCGGAACCCCCGAGAACGTCGGAATCAACGGCAGCACAGTCGCACTGCCGTTCGGCCTCGATCCGAGCACCACACCGGTACTCGGCAGCTTCGGAGCCACCGAGCCCGCATCCCTGACCTCCGGTTGGTACGCCTTGCCGGAGGAAGGCGACCTGATCGCCATCGCCGCCGCCGGCCGCATCCGATCGGTGGACGAGGACGGCATCGTCACGGAAGGCCAACGCGTCGAACTGGAATACGGACGCCGCGACGGCGGTGACGTGATCGCGCTGGGACGCATCACCCCGCTCGACATCGGTCCGTCGCCGTCGTGGCGCAACCTGCGCGTGCCGATGAACGACCTTCCCGCCGACGCGGACGTCGTGCGCATCGTCGCCGAGGACAACGACCTGGCCGGCGATCAATGGCTCGCCGTCACCCCGCCGCGCGTCCCGAAGACGCAGACGCTGAACTCACTGGTCGGATCGACCGATCCGGTGATGCTGGACTGGGCCGTCGGACTCGCGTTTCCGTGCCAGCGTCCGTTCGATCATCGCGACGGCGTCGCCGAGGTACCGAAGTACCGCATCCTGCCCGACCGCACCGGTGCCGAATCCACCAATGCCTGGCAGGACTCGATCGGCGGCGGCCCGCTCGGCTGGACCGAACTGCTCCTCGGTGCGGAGACACTGCCGTCGTACCTCGCCGACGACTACGCCCGAGACTGGGGATCCATCGAGAGATACACGCCACTCGATCCTGACGCGACAACGGCCGAGATCGCCGTCGAGCAGCAGTCTCGGTCCGGATTGGCCAGCGACGGACCGATGAAAACAGACTGATTCCCTGGTTCTGCATTTATTCCCGGGGACGGTGCCTGTGTGACCTCTTCGTCACGCTCGCATAACATCGACTCTCGTGCCCGACGTCGTGACAGATTCATCAGCTGGTCCACCCGTCCCCGCTCCACTGCGAGCCTCGGACGAACTTCGTGCTCAGGTGCGAGTTCCCCGGCTGATCGCCATGGTGGCCGGCGTGCTCGGTGTTCTGTTCGCGCTGATCACTCCGTTCGCACCCGTCACTCAGACAACGGCCACCATCGAATGGCCGCAGAACGGCCTCCTGCAGGACGTGGACGCCCCGCTGGTGTCCCAGGCACCCCTGAGCCTCACCGCGACCCTCCCGTGCTCTGCCGTCGCAGCACTCCCCGCGTCGGGCGGGCTACTGCTGGCGACTGCGCCCCCTCAGGGCGAAGGCGCGGCACTGAACAGTCTGTTCGTACGCGTGGGCGAATCGAACGTGGACGTTCTCGACCGCAACGTAGTCGTCGCGACGGCACCGCGCGCCGACGTCGAGAGCACCCGCTGCGCGGCCATCGAGATCACCTCGAACGACGAGTACACCTCCGCGGCCTTCACCGGACTGACCGACGACGACGGCCAGCCTCTGCAAGGCAGACTCGACGGCGATCTACGCCCCCAGGTCGTCGGCATCTTCAGCGATCTCAGCGGCGCGGCCCCGGCCGACATGTCCGTCACCGTCGACGTCGACTCCCGCTTCTCGTCGTCGCCGACGTTGCTCAAGTCTCTGATCATGATCCTCGCGATCGCCTGCACATTGTTGGCCATCGGCGCACTCGGACGGCTCGACGGCACCGACGGTCGCGCGCACCGCCGCTTCTTCCCCTCCCACTGGTGGAGGTTCACCGGCGTCGATGTCACCGTCCTCGGCGTTCTGGTCGGCTGGCATTTCGTCGGCGCGAACACCTCGGACGACGGCTATCTCCTCACGATGGCCCGCGCCGCCGACCACTCCGGCTACATGGCCAACTACTTCCGCTGGTTCGGCGTCCCCGAAGCCCCATTCGGCTGGTACTACGACGTACTCGCCGTCTTCGCGAAGATCTCTACCGCCAGCCCGTGGATGCGACTGCCCGCCCTCATCGCCGGCGTCCTGTGCTGGATGGTGATCAGCCGTGAGGTCGTTCCGCGCCTCGGCCGCGCCGTGCGCAAATCCAACGTCGCCCTGTGGACCGGCGGACTGGTGTTCCTCGCTTTCTGGCTGCCGTACAACAACGGACTGCGCCCCGAACCGATCGTTGCCCTCGGCGCACTGCTCACCTGGTGCTCGGTGGAACGATCCATCGCCACCGGCAGGTTGTTGCCCGCCGCCGCAGCCTGTTTGATCGGAGCCTTCACCCTCGCCGCTGCGCCGACCGGATTGATGTGTGTGGCAGCACTTCTCGCCGGGGCCCGGCCCATCGCACGCATCGTCGTCCGACGCCACCGCCAGGTCGGCACCCTCGCGATGCTGGCCCCGCTGGCGGCAGCAGGCGTACTGGTACTCGTCGTCGTCTTCGCCGACCAGACGTACGCGACGGTCATCGAGTCCACCCGAGTCCGCACCATCATCGGCCCCAACGAGGCCTGGTACCAGGACTTCCTGCGGTACTACTACCTCTTCGTCCAAACCGTCGACGGCTCGGTCGCACGCCGCTTCGCGTTCCTGACGATGATCCTGTGCCTGTTCACCACACTGTTCGTGCTGCTTCGTCGACGACGCATCCCCGGCATTGCGAACGGGCCGGCGTGGCGTCTGCTCGGCGTCGTCCTCGGCACCATCTTCTTCATGATGTTCAACCCCACCAAGTGGACTCACCACTTCGGTTCCTACGCCGGAATCGCCGGTGGACTGGCGGCACTGACGGCCGTCGCCGTCTCGGCCAGTGCCCTGCGCTCGCGTCGCAACCGATCGCTGTTCGCCGCCGGACTGATGTTCGTTCTGGCACTGTCGTTCTCGGGCATCAACGGCTACTGGTACGTCTCGAGCTACGGCGTGCCGTGGTTCGACAAGACGGTCTCGCTGGGCGGCAACGAGTCGGGCACCCTGTTCCTCATCCTGTTCGGACTGGTCCTCGCCATTGCAGCTTTCCAGTACTTGCGTGAGGGATACGCTCCGCCGCAACCGAAACCGACGTCTGCGCGCGGTCAACGCATCCGTAAGTTCGCCGCCGCGCCGCTGACCGTCATCGCCGGAATCATGGTGCTGTTCGAGGTGCTCTCGCTCGTCAAGGGAGCCGTCTCTCAGTACCCCGCCTACTCGCTGGCCCGGTCGAACGTGCAATCGGTGCTGGGTAATTCGTGCGGACTCGCAAACGACGTCCTCGTCGAGTCGAACCCCAACGCAGGTGTACTGAGCCCACTGCCGGAAGAGTTCGACCCTGTCGCAGGCCCCCTCGGCGGATCGAGCAGCACACTGCGCAACTTCACCGCCAACGGTGTTCCCAGCGACCTCAGCGCCGACGCCGTGGAAGTCAAACCAGGACAAGGCAATACCGATCAGCAGTCCGTCGGGCCAGCATTCGAGGAAGGCCAGAGTTCCGGAACCGCAGGCGGCACCGGCGAAGTGGGCGTCAACGGCTCCTCCGCCGCCCTGCCCTTCGGCCTCGACCCAGCCACCACCCCCGTCCTCGGCTCCTACCAGGAAGGCGTCCAGGAGCCCGCGGAGGCGACGTCGAGCTGGTACCAACTACCCGCTCGCAGCGACGACGCACCGCTGGTCGTCTTCTCCGCAGCCGGACGCATCTGGTCCTACGACGACACCGGAGCCCTCACCTACGGACAGTCGCTACTGCTCGAATACGGCAAGCGTCAGCCCGACGGTAGCGTCCAGGCCCAGGGCACCTACCTGCCACGCGACATCGGACCCGCACCCTCGTGGCGTAATCTCCGAATCCCGTTGGCGGACATCGCACCCGACGCCGACGCCGTCCGCATCGTCGCCAACGACCCCAACCTCACCGGCGACCAATGGCTCGCATTCACTCCGCCGCGGGTGCCCGTGATGGAAAACCTCAACACCATGATCGGCAGCGAACAACCCGTGCTGCTGGACTGGGCCGTCGGACTGCAATTCCCGTGCCAACGCCCCTTCCACCACCGAAACGGCGTCGCCGAGGTGCCCGGATACCGCATCCTCCCCGACCGCCCACTCGCCGTCAGCTCCACCGACACCTGGCAATCCGGCGAGAACGGCGGCCCACTGGGCTGGTCCGAACTACTCGCCAAGCCCGTCACCGTCCCCACCTACCTCGAAAACGACTGGGCCAGGGACTGGGGTTCATTGGAACGCTACGAGCAGTACTACCCGAGCGCAGTGCCCGCTGAACTCGACACCGCCGACGTCACCCGATCCGGTTGGTACCAAGACGGACAACTGCGCGTATTCGAGGACTGACCTCCCACCCGCCGCTCCGCGTCAATGGACCCTTGCACACGGCTCGACCGTGCAAGGGTCCATCCACGTTTCGGCCCGTAGTGGGTCAATGGACCGTTGCATACGTCTGAGCGCGTAGGTGGTCCATTCACCCTCCGGTGGGGGGCAAGGACCGCGGGCTTCATAGGACTCCATCTGCCGGCCCTAACATCCGAGCCCGACAATGTTTGGCAACTCGCGACTGGTGAAGGCCAATCCATCCACAGACTGGTCGACCATCCACAGAGAGGCTGCGACAGCACCTGAACGCGACAAACGTGTCGGTGCCGGATTTCACTCTTCGGGCATGAAAAGACGATTGTGGAACGCAGGTTCATTGTTCGACCTCAGCTCGACCGGCGTCGTGACGCGTCGGCAGCTTCGCGAGGCGGGCGTGAGTGACGCAGCGATCGACAGCAGATGCGCGGCCGGCGGTCCGTGGCAGCGATTGCTGCCGGGTGTCGTACTGCTGCGCAACGGTCATCCGTCGACGCTCGAACGCTCAGCGGCGGCGCTCGCATACGGCGGACCGACGAGCATGATCACCGGCTGCGTCGGACTCGATTCGTTCGGATACGGGACCAACGGATCCGCCGGGGAGGTTCATCTGCTGCTACCCGCAGAGATGCGTCGGGCATCGGTGTCTTTCGTCCGAGCAGAGCGGACGTGGCGGATTCCCGAGCCGATCACCAAGGGCAGCATACGAGTTGCTCCTCTGGTGCGTTCATTGGTCGACGCCACACGGGCCGCGAAGTCCGAGGCACGGTGCGTCGCCTTGCTGACCGAGGTGCTCCAACGAGGCGGCGTGTCCATCGACGAGATCGCCACCGAATTGGCCGAAGGGCCGCGCCGCTACAGCGCGCTCACCCGCCGCGTACTTCTGGAGTTACGGGACAACGCGCACTCGGTGGCAGAACTCGAGGACCAACGCCTGTACCGAACCAGCGGGCTGCCAGCGATGACGCACAACTGCGACATCTACGCTCGAAGCGGAGAGTTCATCGCCAACACGGACGGCTGGATCGACGCCGTGGCGCTGGCACGTGAAATCGATTCCGTGACCCACCATCTGTCACCAGCCGACTACCAGCGCACACAAGCCCGACGCAATCGAATGCAGGCGCACGGCCTGATCGTCGTGTCCCATTCACCGCAAGACATCCGCGATCGGCCGACACAGGTGCTCGAAGACTTACGGAGGAACTTCCAGCACGCTCTCGCCAGACCACGACCGGATGTGGTGATGGTGCCGCGTGAATCTACCGGTGCCCGCGCGTGAATGAACCATCGCATGCGTCTCGGCAGTGCAATGGTCCATCGACGCCGAGTCCACCCCACGTGGATGAACCATTGCATACGTCTGGGCAGTGCAGTGGTCCATTGACGCGAACGGGAGCGAAGCGACCCCCGCGAGGGCTGGGGCACCACTTCAGTCCGCCTAGGTCGGAAGCAACGAGTGTTTCCGTGGACTCTTGTGCACTTCCTTGTCTTTCAGGATGTGCAGGGCCTTACGAATTTCGAGGCGCGTTTGCGAGGGCTCGATGACCGCGTCGATGTAGCCACGCTCGGCGGCGATCCAGGGCGTTGCCACGTGTTCGTTGTAGAAGTTGATGAGCTGCTTGCGCAGGGCCGGTGCATTTTCTCCGGCCTCGGCGAGTTGTTTGCGACTCATGATGTTGATGGCACCTTCGGCACCCATGACGGCGATGCGGGCAGTCGGCCAGGCGAGGTTGATGTCGGATCCGAGCTGCTTGGAGCCCATCACCGCGTATCCACCGCCGTACGACTTACGGATCACCACAGTCAGTTTCGGCACCGTCGCTTCGACGAACGAGAAGATGAAGCGGCCACCACGATGGATGACGCCGAGGGTCTCCTGGTCGACGCCGGGCAGGAAGCCGGGTGTGTCGACGAGGAAGATGATCGGAATGTTGTAGGCATCGCTGAGCCGGATGAAGCGGGCGCACTTGTCCGCTGCCTTGGCGTCGAGTGCTCCGGACAGGTGCATCGGCTGATTGGCCACGATTCCCACCGGCCGGCCGTCGACGCGGGCGAAACCTGTGATGACATTCGGTGCCGTCTGGCCCGAGAGTTCGTGAAATTCACCGTCGTCGAAGATGCGCAGGATGATGTCGTGCATGTCGTAACCGGCGTTGTCGGCGTCGGGCATGAACGAGTCGAGCTTGCGATCGGATTCGGTGATCTCCGGCTCGAGCCCCGGGTTGATCACCGGCGACTCTTCCTGGCAGCTCGACGGCATGTAGCTCAGGTAGTTCCGGATCCACTCGAACGCAGCCTTCTCGTCCGCTGCCACGTGGTGCACGTTGCCGTTGACAGCCTGGACGCGCGCACCACCCAGTTCGTCGAGGCTGACGTCCTCACCGGTAACGGACTTGATGACCTCCGGGCCGGTGACGAACATGTACGCCTCTTCGGTGGCGACCACGATGTCGGTGTTGATCGGCGCGTACACGGCACCGCCGGCACACTTGCCGAGGATCAGGGAGATCTGCGGGCACAGACCGGACAACGCCTCGTGGCGTCGACCCAGCTCGGCGTACCAGGCCAGGGACGTCACCGCGTCCTGCACACGAGCTCCACCGGAGTCGTTGATGCCGACGACCGGGCAGCCCATCTTGATCGCGAAGTCCATGATGCCGGCGACCTTACGACCGAACATCTCGCCGACGGTTCCGCCGAACACGGTCTGATCGTGCGAGAACACGGCGATCGGGCGGCCGTCGACGGTTCCGTGGCCGGTGACGACGCCGTCACTGTAGAGCGCGCCGGGATCGTTCGGGGCCTTCACCAGTGCGCCGATCTCGACGAAGCTGCCGGGATCGAGCAACGAATTGACGCGATCGCGAGCACTGGGGATGCCCTTCTTCGCGCGCTTCGCTACGCCGATGTCGCCGGCCGGCTCCTTGGCCTGTTCGAGCTTCGTCCGTAGTTCGGCCAGCTTCTCCGCAGTGGTGCCACTCAAGATCTACGCTCCGGTTCTTGCAGACTCGATGTTCTCGAGCGTCTTCGACAAATGGGCCGCAATTTTTCCAATGTACGGCTCGTCGACGACGGCGAGGTGATCGCCTCCGACGTACACGATCTCGAGGTCCTCGACCACCGGTCCCCAGCCACCGTGCTCTTCGCGGGTGGCGTACGCGGGCTCGAGGGCGATCGCGTCGTCGTGGTACTTGTCGGCCATGTACAGCGTCACGTGCCCGCCGTACTTCTTCAGCTCGGCCGTCTGGATCGCCCGATTGTCGAGCCACGACGTGCGCTGGTGCTCGATGATGCCGCCGGGGATCTTCGCGCCGCTGAGCTTCACCAGATCGGTGATGATGCGGATCTGCCCCTCGTCGTCCGAGTCCACCAACTTGTCGTACGGAATCGGGTAATCGACGTTGTACGTCTTCTTCGCGAATGCCGCGTACCGCTCCCAGCGCTTACGCACCTCGTCCTTGGTGTCCGGGATCTGCGTGCCGGGCATGACGGTGTCGAGCAGCCCGACGTAGGCGACCTCGATGCCCTCTTCCTCCATCTGCCGCGCCACCTCGTAGGCGAGGATGCCGCCGAGCGACCAGCCGACGAACACGTACGGTCCTTCGGGCTGGATCGCCTTGATCAGCGGCACGTACTCCGCGGCTCGCACGGAGATGGGTCCTTCGACGCGCTCGAGTCCGTACATCGGAGTGCCCGCGGGCAGCTTCCTCAGCAAGGGCTCGTAGGCGACGGTGGAGCTACCGGCCGAGTGGAACGCGAACACCGGTGTGGCGGTAGAACCTTCGGGGCGGGCACGCAGGTTGCGTACGACGCCGTCGATCTCACCGTCCTCGAGGTGCGGGCGAACCTTGTCTGCGAGCTGCTCGATGGTCTCCGAGTCCAGGACGTCGTCGAAGGTGATCTCGCCGCCTGCCCGCTCGGTCAGACGGGCAGCCAACTTCTCGGCGGTCTCGTCGTCGAGGATGGGCAGGGTGTTGAAGATGCCCTTGGCCGATTCCTTCGTCACCACAGCCCATGTCGCGAACGTCATCCGCTCGGCATTGTCGCGCGGAGGCACGTCGGACCCGGCAGCCTCGGCGAACGCTTCCTTGCCGCCGAGGTCGGTCTGCGCCGGAGCAACAACCGCCGGAGCAGCAACAGCAGGCGCAGGCTGGTACTCGGAGCTCGGTACCGCAGCGTCGGGCGCCGCAACAGCGGTGTCCAACGCTTCCTCGCGAGCTGCCGCACCGCTCTCGGCAGCCTGTTCGGCTGCCTTCTCCGCCGCCTGCTTGTCGGCCAGTGCCTGCACCTCGTCGCGGTTCTCGATCGCGTAGCGCAGGTACTTCTCCACCTCACGCAGGTTCGCGTCGCGCACGGCCTGCAATTGCACTGTGGGAATGTCGAATTCGTACTCCACCCGGTTCTTGATCCGCACAGCGCTGAGTGAATCGAGGCCGAGCTCGATCAGCGGAACCTCGGGCGGCAGATCCTCGGGCGCGTAGCCCATGGACTCCGCGACGATGATGGCCAAGCGGTCTTCGAGCTTCTGATTGCCGTTGGGATCCCAACGGTCACCGAAGGTCTCGACGACCTCCGGCAACTCCTCCATGGGGGACGACGATCGCTCCTCCACCGCCACAACGGGTTC
>NZ_LVCU01000542.1:0-12139 GCF_001647185.1 Rhodococcus sp. EPR-147 | reverse complement strand
TCGGTGAGCGCACCGAGGAATGCCGTTGCGGCCAAATGATATCCACCTGGCGGAACGAAGTCGGAACCGATTTCGGAACGTAGCGTGTTCTCGAAGAAATCAACCCACTGTGCACGACGGCGTGTCCGGTGCTGTTCGACGGCGTCGCTGACGCCCAGCATCTCCAGATAGGAAATTCGCGCCCGTCGCGGGTCACCTCCGATCGATCCGACCAAGGCCGTCATCGCAGCGGCGACGAGCGCGCGGCGATCTCGATCGATGTGTCCGTCGAGCGCTGCCACGACTGCCGCCAGCGCATCGTCCTGGATCAGGTCGTACACGTCGATGAGCAGTGCCTCACGGTTGGCAAATTCGCTGTAGAACTGACTGCGCGCCAGACCGGCAGCAGTGCAGATATCCGCTACCGAGGTGGCTGCATAGCCACGTACCCCGATGACCTCGATCCCGGCGTGCAAGAACCGTGCGCGGCGATCGGCTTTTCGCGCGGCGGACGATTGTCCGGCGTACATGCGGCCCTTATCGTCGGCGACAGTCACCGGCGGAGTCTACCGCCGGTGACTCCGTCGCCCGCCGTGCGCCGATCGGTCTTTTCACGCCCCGATCGGCTTACCGAACAGTCCGGCAATTATCTCGCCTACCGCATCGACGAAGAGCGGGTGTGCATTCGTGTCGAGTGCCATCGAACCGACATCGTTCGTTCGGCAACCCGGTTCCACCGGAATACCGGCAAAGCGGTCGCGCATCCACAACACCGCGCTCGGAAAGGCGATCAACTCCAGAGTGATGTGCTCACTGAAATGATCGCGAGTGTAGGTGACATCGGCACCCGGACGGCTGCAGTACGAATCGACCATCGCATTGACCGGTCCTATCGGCACCAGCCAGTCCGGGTTCGAGTGGTAGACGTAGAGCGGCATGTTGGGAGTGGTGTCGCCGAGCCGCATCGCGGACAGCGCCTTTTTCACCACCGGTTGTTGGATCGGGTCGCCTTCGGTACGGAGGAATCCTTTGAGATTGAGAAACGGCAGTAGTGCAGAGGTGTATCCGACACAGAGATTGTCCTTGGCCGCGAACAGTGTCCTGCCGACCGGATCGATGTGTTCGTCGATGAATCGCGCCAGCTCGGGATCCTCACGACTGGCACCGATGATGCCGGCCGCGACGATGCCCGAGCCCAGGGTGTTGTTGGCGTTGTCGACCAGTGCCCCGAGCTCGGCGGGGGTCCCGCCCTCGGCGACTCCGACGATGTCGAGCTCGGGGGCATAGCTGCCGGCCAGTTCGGCCGCATGTCCGGTGGCTATCGCGCCGCCCGAGTAACCGCTCATCCCTACCTTGGTGGCCTCCCCCGCCAACTGCATAGGCGCGAAGTTCTCGGCCGCTCGGATGCCGTCGAGTGTGATCCGACCGGCCACCGGCCCTGCGGCGAACGAGTTGTTCGGCCCTTGATGATCGGGAACCGACACCGCCCAGCCCTGCGCCAACGCTGCCTGCACCTCGAGGAATTGAGCACCCGACGTGACCGCACCCGTGACCGGCCACGGAATTGCGCCCGCTCGCATCGCGTACGAGGGCGCGCAGTAGGCGGCGAGAGAATCCTCGGCCAATTGGATGGAGATCAACGGGCGCGGTGCGGCGGACGCGCCACGTGGCTTCATGACCGTCGTCACCGCCGCTATCGGCTCGTCGCGACCGTTGTTCGACCGAAACGACAGCTGCCACGCGTCGACCTGCGTGGGGATGACGTTGAGAGTAGCCAGCTCGACGGGTCGTGCGGCGATGATCTGGCCCGGGGCCGCCGCGGCCACCACGTCGGCAGGAGGGAGGTAGAAGTCGGTGTCGAATTCCGGAATCTTCGGCCACGCGAACGGTGCCAGAGGCGGCTGAATTTCCACCTCAGGCGAATCGGGTGCAGCAGCAGCGGGCGTCGTCATGGCGGCGAAAGCCGCTGCGGCGGTCATCACGCTGATCGCTGTACGCAGCGTCCAAGATCGGGCAGAAGACACGGGTGTACTCCTTCGCGCCGGAGGACGGGATCCACAGGAGGCGCGCCCGGCGACGGTTCGTACAGCGCATCCAACGCATCTTGGACACCGATGTCCGAGATGGTGTTCAGAACTGTAGAGCGAAGTGGCGTGGATAACAATCCCCGAATCGAAAAAGATTCAGAAGTGAGCCGATTCCAGCTTCAACCGATCGCCTCTGCTGGTCAGGCGACCGCGAACGACCGCTTCGCCAAGCCGAACTGGAAGCCGGTGATGGCTGTGGTCACCGGCGCTTCCGGGTTCTCCGCGGCACCGAGCGTGACGAACAGAGGCGTGAAATGTTCGACGGTCGGGTGCGCATACGGCATTCCCGGTGCAGCGCTCCGGAAGTCCGCAAGTGTGTTGACGTCACCACGCGCCAACGCGTCGGCGGCCCACAGATCGAAGTCCTCCGACCACGTCGGCACCGTGTTGGTGACGAAGTTCTCGCGCGAGAGGAACGGCAGTCCGTGCGTCATGAAACCCGAACCGATGACCAACACTCCCTCGGCTCGAAGTTCTTTCAGCGCAGCGCCTATCGCCATCAGCCGGTCCGGAGCATGCGTCGGCAGGCTCAACTGCAGAACGGGGACGTCGGCATACGGGTACATCACCTTCAGCGGAACCCAGGCACCGTGATCGAGTCCACGGGAGGTGTGTCGGTGCAGATTTTCCGACGCCGGGAGTGCCGCGGCCACCCGTGCGGCCAAAGCCTCGGCGTCGGGCGTCCGGTATTCCATCGAGAAGTAGCGCTGGGCGAAACCGCCGAAGTCGTAGACCAGAGGGGTCGCAGCCGCCGATGCGGACAAGCTCAGCGGGGCCTCTTCCCAGTGCGCGCTGACGATGAGGATCGCCTTGGGCTTGGGCATCGACTGCGACCAGGTGAACAGCTGGTCCATCCAGAGTGCGTCGTCGAAGACCGGGGGTGCGCCGTGGCTGATGTACAGGGCGGGCATCGGACCGTCGCTCGGAGTCCACAGTTCCTGTGACCGGCTCGCGGGTGCGATATCGGCGAGAAATGCATCGAACGCTGCACCGGCGACGGGCGGGTTGATCACGGATGTCATGGCGGGTCCCTCGAATGCTCAGGTTGAATCTTCAACTTAGCACCGATTGGGCCCTGCGGCCAGCATGACTAGGCTCGAGTGCATGCCGGATGCCGTCTATCGCGCTCCCATGCCGAACGGTGTCGAACGCGCCCTCACCTACGGACTGTGTGGGATGGCGGCCGACGACGAACGCTCGCTACGACGCGTCGAGCGCTTCGAGCAGGTTCCGGACGAGTCTTTCGTCTGGACGCGCACCGAGCGTGGCGAGTTCTTTCTCGGGCGAATTTCCGGTCCTCTACGTGAAGATCGCAGCGCCGACGCGGTGGCGTCGAACATGATCTTCGTGCGGGACTGCGAGTGGACGAGCGAACCCGTTCCCGAGCGCGAGGTTCCCGCGGGGACGCTGCAGACCTTCGCGCGCGGTGGCCGCAATTTTCAGCAGACTCACGACCCGCGGGTCGGCGCGGAGTCGGCTAGCGTGTGGCGAGCACGAGGCCGTTGACCTGGGGATCTACCTGCACGACGGAGTAGCCCTGAATCTCGAACTTGTTCTCGCCCTCGGGCGGTCCGAGGACGGCACGGACGATCAGCGTTGCGGCGGCAGCGACGAGTGCGATCACGATGACCACTGCTGCCACGATCAGCAGGGTCCGTGGGCCACCGAACAGGTTCTTCGAGCTCATGGGTCCATCATGGCCCCTGCGGGATGAGACACGAATCGCGCGTACGGAAGTAATAAAGGTGTTGATCAGATGAGTTCATGGCTACAGTGAATCTGTGACCGATTCACCCGAGCCCGATTTCTGGTCGTTCATCGAGACCGCCAACACCACGCTGGCCCGGGACTACGGGTTCGAGCACCAGCTGGCGACCGAGGTACTACTGACCCTCAACCGGGCGTCGAACATCGTCACCTACGACCTCGAAGCGACGGTTCATCGCCCGCGAGGCTGGTCGTGGTCGTCGTTCCGGCTGATGTTCGTCACGTGGTTGTCGGGCCCGATCGAGCCCAAGCGGGCGGCCGAGCTGACGGGTATGAGCCGCGCGGCCGTATCCAACCTGTCCAAGACCCTCATCTCCAGCGGACTGCTCGCCAGTACTCCCGACGAGAAGGACGGGCGTTCGGTGCGCCTCGCCCTCACCGCTCAGGGGCACGACGAGATGGTCGAGGCGTTCGCCGAACAGAACGAACGGGAGAACGCGTGGGCCAGCGCGCTCACCGAACCCGAGCAGCGGATCCTGGTGATGCTGTTGACCAAACTCATCACCCACCGCAGCCAATTCGACGTCCGGGGACGCAACTGAGGGTTGCGTAGATCACGCAAAACTAGTTAATGTGTTTACTACAAGCGGTGAACACAACTCAGGAGCGATGACGTGGCCCATTACCGGCAGCTCGGATCGGTACCGCCGAAGCGGCACACCCAGCACCGAACTCCCGACGGCAACCTCTACTTCGAGGAGCTGATGGGCGAGGAGGGCTTCTCCTCGGACTCGTCTCTGCTCTATCACCGCCACATTCCGTCGGCCATCGTCGATGCCACGGTCTGGGATCTGCCCGACCAGACAACGACCCCGAATCACCCACTGAAGCCGCGGCACTTGAAGTTGCACGAGCTGTTTCCGGACTCTGTCGTCGCCGACACCGACGTCGTCACCGGTCGCCGGCTCGTCCTCGGCAACGCCGATGTCCGACTCTCCTACGTCGTAGCATCGAAAACCTCACCGCTGTATCGCAATTCGATCGGCGACGAGATGGTCTACATCGAATCCGGTTCAGCCACCGTCGAAACCGTGTTCGGAACCCTCGAGGCGCGGCAAGGCGACTACGTGCTCATTCCGCGTGCCACGACGCACCGCTGGATTCCCGACGGCCCCCTTCGTGCCTACGCCATCGAAGCCAACAGTCACATCGCGCCGCCCAAGCGCTTTCTGTCCAAGTACGGCCAGCTGCTCGAGAACGCTCCCTACTGCGAACGCGATCTGCACGGCCCCACCGAGCCTCTGGTCGTCGATGACGAAGACGTCGAAGTGCTTGTCAAACACCGCGGTTCGACGGGCATCGTCGGAACCAGATACGTCTACCCGCAGCACCCGTTCGACGTGGTGGGGTGGGACGGCTGCCTGTACCCGTACACCTTCAACATCTCCGACTACGAACCGATCACCGGCCGTGTGCATCAACCGCCACCCGCGCACCAAGCGTTCGAGGGGTCCAATTTCGTGATCTGTAATTTCGTTCCGCGCAAGGTCGACTACCACCCGCTGGCAATTCCAGTGCCGTACTACCACTCCAACGTCGACTCCGACGAGATCATGTTCTACGTCGGCGGCGACTACGAGGCCCGCAAGGGCTCGGGCATCGGGCAGGGTTCCATCTCGGTGCATCCGGGCGGTCACGCTCACGGGCCGCAACCCGGTGCGTACGAACGCAGCATCGGTGCCGAGTTCTTCGACGAACTGGCTGTCATGGTCGACACCTTCCGCCCCCTCGAACTCGGCGAAGGTGCCCGTGCATGCGAGGACACCGGGTACGCGTGGACCTGGGCCGGTCGGGGGCCGAATCGATGATCCCGAAGTTGTTCCGTCGCCTGTGCGACGACGCCGCCGCCTTCCCTCCCGGCAATGCGCCGCTCGATGTTGCTGTGGCACAACACCTCGAGTACCGGGCCAGTGCGTTCGCAGACCTCGTCGGCCCGTTGGTCGTTCCGATGGACCGGGTGAACGAGCTGGATCTGGGTGCTCGGATGGAGCTGGCGTTGACCGCACCCGCCGGGCCGGGAAGTGTGGAGGCAGGCCTGCGGGTCGCCGATCGTACAGCCGGCGTGACGGTCGTGTCCATCGAAGTGGCCATGCCCCACGGCACCGACATCGATGTGCTGCGCGGCATCACCCAGGACATCGACATCTATGTCGAAATTCCCCGAGACTCCCGAAAAGACGACATCTTCGACGCCGTCGACGAGTTCGGGTATCGCGCCAAGTTTCGGACCGGCGGCGTCACGGCCGACCAGTATCCGGACGAACACGAGCTCGCCGCGTCCATCTATCGGGCGGCCCAGCGCGAGGTCCACTTCAAGGCCACCGCGGGTCTGCACCATGCCGCCCGTAACACCGATCCCCACAACGGATTCGAGCAGCACGGTTTCCTCAACGTGCTCCTCGCCGCGCAGGCCGCACACAGTGGCGCACGGGTCGGTGAGCTCGAGAAGATACTGGCGATTCGAGACGCAGACGTCCTCGCCGGGCTCGTCGCCGGGATCGAGGGACAGCGCGCCTTTGCCTCCTTCGGCACCTGCAGCATTCGTGAACCCCTGGACGATCTCATCCGACTCGGACTCGTCCCACCTCTGTGACCTAGGAGCGCCGCTCATGACGCACATCGACATTCCCGCCGATTCCGAGTTCGGAATCGACAACCTCCCCTACGGCATGTTCAGCACTCCGGGCACGAACGCCCGTGTCGGAGTCCGCTACGGCGACAACGTGATCGACCTGTATGCGGCTCTGGGTGATTCAGATTTTTCTTCGGCGAGCCTGAACGCCTTCATGGCTCGCGGACGCAGTCGGTGGGTGGAGGTCCGCTCGTCGGTCACCGACATGCTCGCCGGTGGCACGACCCCCGCGGAAGCAATCGTGCCCGTTTCCGACGTGACGATGCACCTTCCGTTCGAGGTGGCCGACTACGTGGACTTCTACGCCTCCGAGCATCACGCAGCCAACCTCGGCCGACTCTTTCGCCCCGACGCCGAACCGCTGCTACCGAATTGGAAGCACCTGCCCGTGGCGTACCACGGTCGGGCCGGCACTGTCGTCGTCTCCGGCACCGACATCACCCGGCCTCGCGGCCAACGCAAGGCGCCCGACGAGGCGTCGCCCACCTTCGGTCCGAGTCGGCGACTGGACATCGAGGCCGAGATGGGCTTCGTTGTCGGCGTTCCGTCGGACGGGCCGATATCGCCGGATCGGTTCTCGGACCACGTGTTCGGAGCCGTCATCGTCAACGACTGGTCGGCTCGCGACATCCAGGCCTGGGAGTACGTTCCGCTGGGGCCGAACCTCGGCAAGAGCTTCGCGACGTCCATCTCACCGTGGGTGGTACCCCTGCTCGCGCTGGAGCAGGCACGAACCTCGACGCCGGTGCAAGACCCCGAGCCGCTCGAGTACCTCCGCGAATCTCGTTCCTGGGCTCTCGATATCGACTTGACCGTCGTGTGGAACGGGCATGTCGTCTCGCACCCGCCCTACAGTGCAATGTACTGGTCGCCCGCTCAGATGCTGGCGCACGAGACCGTCAACGGCGCGACATCGCGAACCGGTGACTTGTTCGCCTCGGGCACCATCTCCGGGCCGGAGAAGAATCAGCGTGGCGCGTTCATCGAATTGACCTGGGGTGGAGCCGAACCCGTGAGCCTCGGATCGGAGACCCGAACCTTCCTCGAGGACGGTGACGAGGTTGTCATCGCCGCCAGCGCCCCAGGACCCAACGGATCTCGCATCGGATTCGGTGATGTCCGGGGTCGCATCAAGCCGGCCTGAGTGACAGCTACCAGTCCGACCGCACGATGAGGGACTGCTCGATTTCGAGTGCTGCGTCGCGCACGGCCTGCCCCCACAACACGCCGGCCGAGGTCGACACACGCTCGATCGGTCCCGCGACGCAGACGGCGGCCACGATGCGCTCGTCTCGGCGAACCGGGGCGCTCACCGAGGTCAGTCCCGGGGTTCGCTCGGATACAGATTCCCACCACCCGAGTTCGCGGCTCTCGGAGTCGGCGTCGAGATCGCCGGCCAACACGTGACCGGCCGACCCCGCTCCGAGCGGAAGTAGCGCCCCCACCGGCAACGACGCGCGGAGTTCGTGCTGGGAATCCTCGGAGACCAGGCACAACCGATGCGATCCCCGCAATACCCACAGCTGGGCGGATTCTCCGGTCTCTTGCCGCAGGCGCCTGAGAATCGGTACCGCGAGCCCGCTGAGAGTGGAGGTGCCGAAGCGGTCACCGGGATGAAGAAGACCGTCGTTGTCCCGGCGGAGCATCGAGTACCGCACCATCTCGCCGACCAGTCGATAGACCGTCGATGCAGACAGGCCCAGTATTTTGGCGAGGTCGCCGGTGGTTCGCGGACATGCCTCGACGGCATTGAGAATCGCCGCGGCCCGGGCCAGCACCCCGGTAGTGGTGTCGGCGCTACCGTCCGTCACTGCTGTCGACCTCCGTTTTCGATTCCCGTACAGCATCGGCTACATGGCCGACACTGCTTACGCAGCATAGGTGTCGGACCGGTCCGTGACGCTGTCAGCAGGGCCGAGCGCCACGATGGACGCCGGCCAGATCGCGGTAGGTGAGCGCGTTGGCTGTGCAGTGCTCCACCTCCTCGTCGGTCAGTTCCCGCCGAACCTTGGCAGGGACACCGGCGACCAATGATCTCGGCGGGATCTGTGCACCTTCCGTCACCAGTGCACCTGCGGCAACGAGACAGTCCTCTCCCACCACGGCACCGTTCATGATGACGGCAGCCATGCCGACCAAGGTTCCGTCGCCGACGGTGCAACCGTGCAAGGCGGCATTGTGTCCCACACTCACGTTGCGTCCGATCGTAAGCGGGAAGCCCGGATCCACATGTGCGACAACACCGTCCTGAATGTTGGACCCACCACCGATTGTGATCTCCTCCGAGTCGGCCCGTAGAACGGCCTGGTACCAGACACTGCTGTCCGGACCGAGATTCACTCGCCCGACGAGCGTCGCAGTGGGGGCGAGCCACGCGGATGCGTCGACGGTAGGAGATCCGCACTCGAGCGCGAGCAGCATCGACCCTGGGTTCTTGTCGGTCATGAGTTCCTGTTTCCTTCCAGCGGCACGAATATCTGAGAAATCCACATCACAGTGGTTGTCATACGTGATCCAGCACACTATGGTCATTCCTACCAGAAGATAATGCCTTTATCAAATAATGATAATTGCCATCTTCACTCTGACTTACTACGTACTGCAGGGAGTGACCACCGGTGTCCATCACCACTGAGAACGGCCCTTTGCACGGAATCCGTGTGATCGAGCTGGGCAATTTCATCGCTGCACCCTTCGCGAGTCGCCTTTTCGCCGACTTCGGTGCCGACGTCATCAAGATCGAGCGCCCCGGCGTCGGCGACGAACTTCGCGGCTGGCGTCGAAGCCGTGGAGACACCTCCATGATGTTTCGAACCATTGCTCGCAACAAGCATTCGGTGACTCTCGATCTGCGTACCGACGAAGGCCGCGATCTCGCGCTGAAGTTGGTCGAGACCGCCGATGTCGTCGTGGAGAACTTCCGGCCCGGCACCCTCGAGCGGTGGGGACTGGGACCCGACCGACTACAGGAAGCCAATCCCGACGTGGTCATGGTCCGTATCTCGGGCTACGGCCAAACCGGTCCGCATCGAGACCGGGCCGGATTCGGCGGGGTAGCAGAAGCATTCGGCGGATTGCGCCACGTCACCGGCCACGCGGATCGCGAGCCCGTTCGGCCGGCAGCACCCATCGGCGACGTACTGGCCGGATTGCACGGTGCCGTCGGCGCTCTCGTGATGCTCCTGGCCCGCGAACGGAGCGGAAATCATTCCCGGCCCAAGGTTGCCGACGTCGCACTCTACGAGGCGGTGTTCATGGCCATGGAATCGCTGGTCCCGGACTACGACGCATACGGCACGGTTCGCCAGCGCACAGCGGGCAATCTTCCCGGCGTGGTCCCCAGCGGCATCTATCCGTCCCAGGACGGCAGCGTCATGATCGCCGGAAACTCGAGCAGCGTGTTCGGACGGCTCATGACCGCGGTGGGCCGAGCAGACCTGGCCGCCGACCCGGAACTGGCGAACGGCGACAAACGATTTGCGCGCGAGGCCGAACTCGACGGAGCCATCTCCGACTGGACGTCGGTAAGGCCGACAGCTGTTGTCGTCGACGAACTCGGTGCCGCCGGTATACCCGTCGGAGAAGTGTTCGACGCAGCTCAGATCGCCGACGACGAACACTTCGTTTCACGCGGGATGGTCCAACCTCTGAAAGTCTCTGTGGAACAGGGCAGTACCGAGGAAGTGCGCTTTCCCGGAGTGGTTCCACGCTTCGGCGACGAACCCACCGCCGTGAAGTGGGCCGGACCGGACCTCGGCGAGCACACGGACGATGTTCTCGGCCGCATGCTCGGACTCACCGAGGAGCAGCTCGACGATCTCCGCGCCAGGAAGGTGATCTGACATGCCTCGCGTACACATCACCGACGTGTATCTCCGCGACGGATTGCAGGACGAGAAGTGCATCGTCCCCACGGAGGACAAACTCGCCGTACTCGACGCCACCCTCGCGTCGGGCATCACGACCGTCGAGATCGCCTCGTTCGTCTCTCCCACCCGAGTGCCACAGATGGCCGACGCCGAAGAGGTCGTCGCGCGTGCACCGCGCCGATCCGATATCCGTTACACCGCATTGACATTGAACGGACGGGGAGTGCACCGGGCCGCCGAGACCGACATCGATGTGATCCAGGTCGTCACCTCCGCCAGTGAGGGCCACAGCCGCGCGAATGCCGGACGGTCGTCCGAGGACGCTCTGCAGGATCTGCATCGTGCAGTCGCGGCGCATCCGGATCGGACGTTCATCGGCGGAGTCAGTACCGCTTTCGTGTGCCCGTTCGATGGCATCATCACGCCCGCACGGCTCGTCGAGGTCTGCACGCGTATGGCCGACATCGGCGTATCGAGCCTCGGTCTCGCGGATACCCTCGGCATCGCGACCACGGATCAGGTACTGGCCGGAGCCGACGCCGTCCGAAAGGCGTTGCCGGAGTTGACGATCAGCCTGCACCTGCACAACGCCCACGACCAGGCCCTCGAGACAGCGGTACGTGCAGTGCTCGACCTCGAGATCGAGCACTTCGACAGCGCGCTCGCCGGGTACGGCGGTTGCCCCTTCGCCCCGGGCGCGCACGGAAACCTGGCCACCGAGCAGCTCGTCGACAGGTTCCATCGCGCCGGAATCGACACCGGTATCGACACGGCTGCTCTGGCCGCCGCTGCCGATCTCGCTCGTTCAGTGGTCGATCGCGCTCTCCCTCTCCCCACTTCTGCTTCCGCTCTCTGATCAGGCGGGCTCCGGTCCGCGCATCGCCGATTCCCCTACGGCACAACCTCATCCTCCGTCCGAAAGGCCAGCCATGGTCTACGCAATCTCGATCATCGCCCTCATCGCAATCTTCACGGTCGCGACGATCACTCCCATCAACATGGGCCTACTGGCCTTCGCCGGCGCCTTCCTCATCGGTGGCGCGATATCCGGCATACCTATCGAAGACATCATCGACGCATTCCCAGGTAGCACCTTCATCATCGTCGGTGGCATCACCTTGTTGTTCGCCATCGCCAAAGCCAACGGAACCATCGACGTCGTCATCGATCGATCCCTCCGGCTCGTGGGCGGACGGCGCTGGGCCATCCTGTGGATGATGTTCCTGCTGTCCGGCCTGTTGATGGCCCTCGGATCCGTGCTCGCCGTCGGCATGCTGGCACCGATCGCGATGCCGCTGGCCAAGCGCAACAACATCAATCCCTTCCTGATGGGCATGGTCGTCAGCCATGGCGCGCTCGCCTGCTGCTTCTCCCCGATCAACCTCTACGGCGCTTTCGTCAACGGCTTGATGGACTCCACCGGTGTGGGCTCACATCCGCTCGCGCTGTTCCTCATCCCGTTCGTTCTCAACACGCTGATCGCACTGGTGGTCTTCCTCGTTCTCGGCCGCGACCTGATCAAAGACCGCACGCGTGCGTTCGATGTCCAGGATCTCCGCGACCAGGAGGGCGGGCTGCCGGTGCCGTCAGGACCGCGTCCGGGCAACACCGGGTTGCCCGAGGGCAGCGGTGGCGGCACCGCCGTGCAAGTCGAAGCCGATCCGATCGAAGCAGCCTCGGTCACAACGGTTCCCGATCAAGCCGTTCCCCTGACTCGAGTGCGCGTACTCACGCTTCTCGGTATTGCCGCCCTGGTTCTGCTGTCCGTGACCTTGGGCGTCGACATCGGCGTCAGCGCGATCTGC
>NZ_LVCU01000541.1:0-10050 GCF_001647185.1 Rhodococcus sp. EPR-147 | reverse complement strand
TCAGACGTACATGGCGGTCATGACCCAGAACGGTACGCTGGGATTCCTCGGCGACGCCGCCTCCGCCCTGGGATCACCACTGCTGACGGCACTCATCCTGTGCTACGCGGTGGCCATCATCTCGGCGTTCGGATCGTCGATCGGCACCATCGGTATCGCCCTCCCACTCGCTGCACCCATGCTCGCCGCCGGCGAGCTGGGAGCCATCGGATTCGTTGCTGCCATTGCATTCTCGGCGACGGTGGTGGACGTGAGCCCGTTCTCCACCAACGGCGTGATGGTCCTGGCCGAGGCACGAGTGGACGACAAAGCCCGATTCCAGCGAAAGATGTTGGGTTACTGCGGACTCGTCGTTCTCCTCGCTCCGCCGACCGTATGGTTGCTGACGGTGGTCGGGCCTTCGATGACCTGATTCGAGAGCCTCTTCGGCCCCTGCCTCGACGCGGACGTGCTCAGTCGCGCGTTCGTCGATAGGCAGGGGCCTTCGGCGTTCTCTCGGCCTCGGCGGTGTTCAGCAACGGCATCGCTCGAAACTCGACCAGTTCCGAGAGCACGACCACACTGGTGGACCGTGCGATCGTACGAGACTGGTTGAGCACGATCAGAGTTCGCTGCAGATCGTCGTGCGAGGCGGCCGCGACCCGGCACAGTACGTCGCCGGCACCGGTCGTTGCGAATGCTTCCAACACCCCGGGTATTTGCTCCAGAACAGCGACGACGTCACCGAGAGCGCCCTGGGCGATCTCCAACGTCACGAACGCCTGAACGCCGTAACCTGCTGCAGCCAAGCCGATTCGAGGTTGATACCCCCTGATGACACCGGTGTCCTCCAGTCGCTGCAGACGGGCCGACACAGTGGCACGCGCAACGCCGAGCGTCCGCGACAGCTCGAGCACGCCGATCCTCGAATTGTCATGCAGCGCAGCGAGCATCGCCCGGTCCAACTCGTCCAATGTGGATTCCATCGCGCACCTCCAGTTTTCTGTACGAATTGTATAGCACGCCGCGCATTCTCCTGGCCCATCTGTACAGCTCAGATAGCAGAAGTTCGGTCGATTGACACCTCTCACCGGCAATGTTTGAGTCATCAGGACAGTTCGCTCAGCTCGAACCGAAGGCGGCCGATCCCCTCGTCGCCGCGCCCGAGCCATCACACCAACCAGGGAGCCTTCATGAGCCTCGACAGCATCCTCAATGACGACGAAAGATTGGCCGATCTCGATGCAGATCAGCTTCGACAGCTCGTCGGCCTTGTCGAGTACGACGACAAGAAAGATCCCTTTCCGGTCAGCGGCTGGGACGCCATCGTGTGGGTCGTCGGCAACGCGACGCAGACCGCACACTTCTTCCAGTCCGCGTTCGGCATGGAGCTCGTTGCCTACTCGGGCCCGACAACGGGCCAACGTGACCACCACGCGTACGTGCTCAAGTCCGGCGCAGTGCGTTTCGTCATCAAGGGAGCCGTCGATCCGGACAGCGATCTGGTCGCCCACCACACCCGCCACGGTGACGGCGTCGTCGACATCGCGCTGGCCGTACCGGATGTGGATCGATGCATCGAACATGCGCGGGCCCAGGGCGCTCGGGTACTGCAAGAGCCGACCGACATCTCCGACGAGCACGGCACAGTCCGCACCGCGGCCATCGCGACCTACGGCGACACCCGGCACACGTTGGTGGACCGCTCCCGCTATACGGGCACCTACCTCCCGGGCTATGTACCGCGAACGTCGACGTTGCAGCGACCGGAAGGCGCTCCCAAGCGCATCTTCCAGGCCCTCGATCACGTGGTCGGCAATGTCGAGCTCGGCAAGATGGACGAGTGGGTCGACTTCTACCACCGCGTCATGGGTTTCACGAACATGGCCGAGTTCGTCGGGGCCGATATCGCCACCGATTACTCGGCGCTGATGAGCAAGGTCGTCTCCAACGGCAATCACCGCGTGAAGTTCCCACTGAACGAGCCGGCCATCGCCAAGAAGCGTTCACAGATCGACGAGTACCTGGACTTCTACCGAGGCCCCGGAGCACAGCATCTGGCGCTCGCGACCAACGACATCCTGTCCTCGGTCGATGCCCTCCGCGCAGCGGGCGTCGAATTTCTCGCCACACCCGATTCGTACTACGAGGACCCGGAACTGCGGGCCCGTATCGGCAACGTCCGGGTACCGATCGAAGAGCTGCAGAAGCGCGGCATTCTCGTCGACCGTGACGAGGACGGGTATCTGCTGCAGATCTTCACCAAGCCACTGGTCGATCGCCCGACGGTATTCTTCGAGCTGATCGAACGCCACGGCTCACTCGGCTTCGGCATCGGTAACTTCAAGGCACTGTTCGAGGCCATCGAGCGGGAGCAGGACGCGCGCGGAAACTTCTGACTCGTGATCTGTTCGACGCCGCCCACTGTCAGCGTTCGGTGGGCGGCGTCGTGCGTCCCAGACCGCCTCGGTCCTCGTCGAAAATCAGCCATGTGCGGGTCGCCCGAACGCCGTCGAGCGATTGCAGGCCCTCCAGCACCACCAGCCGTAGGCTCTCGTTGTCGGGAGTCCTGATGAGTACCAGCACGTCGAAATCCCCTCCGAGCAAGCTGAAATGGTCGACGAACTCCATCGCCCTCAGCCCCTCGGACACGGTCCGCCACGAATCCTGACGGATGGACAACGCGATGAACGCCGAGGTTCCGAGCCCGGACGCCGCGTGATCCACCTGCACGGTGAACCGTTCGATGACACCGGAATCCTTGAGTCTGTCCACCCGCGTATAGGTATGTGCCCGCGAGAGATTCAAACGATCTGCCAGAACCCGCATCGACACCCGACCGTCCGCGCTGAGCTCGGCGAGAATGCGACGATCCGTGTCGTCCAACTCCACACGTCTCGAGACGTCGTCCATTCGTCCGCTCCTACCTGGTAGTTCCTTGCACCGATCGGACGGATTCTGGGTTCGTGCGCCGATTGGCGACCATATGTCTGCAATTCTACGACCTTCGGGCTTGTTCATCACAAAATCGGCCAGAATCGCCGTACAAGCCGATTTCAGGAGAGTGCGTCATGACGATCGTCGAGAAGATAGCGGCAACGTCCTATCAACAGTTCATGCCCGCCGACCGTCCCGTGCAGTATCTCGCGCCGGACGGGACGGGCGTGGACAGTGCCGCCCGCTACGCACACCCGTCCAACGAGCGCCTGCTCGAGATGTATCGCTCGATGGTCCACGGTCGCCGATTCGACCAGCAGGCAACAGCTTTGACCAAGCAGGGCCGTCTCGCGGTCTACCCGTCCTCGCGCGGACAGGAGGCCTGCCAGATCGCCGCAGCCCTCTGCCTGGGCGAGCAGGACTGGATGTTCCCGACGTACCGTGACTCGATGGCTCTCGCGGCGCGAGGCGTCGACCAGGTGGAGTTGCTCGGCATGCTCGCCGGCTACTGGCACTGCGGCTACGACCCGACCGCCTACAAAATCGCTCCCCAATGCACCCCACTGGCAACACAATTGCTCCACGCGACCGGCTTCGCGTACGCCGAGGCCAAGCAGGGTCGCGACACCATCGCCCTCGCCTTCTGCGGCGACGGTGCCACCAGTGAGGGCGACTTCCATGAGGCCCTCAACTTCGCCGCGGTGTTCCGGGCACCGGTCATCTTCCTGGTGCAGAACAACGGCTTCGCGATCAGCGTGCCCCTGGCACGTCAGAGTGCGGCTCCCTCGTTGTCGCACAAGGGAGTCGGCTACGGAATCGGCAGCGAGCAGGTCGATGGCAACGACCCGATTGCCATGATGGCCGTGATGGACGAGGCCGTGAAGTACGTCAGAGCAGGCAAGGGGCCGGTGGTCGTCGAGGCGCACACCTACCGCATGGACGCGCACACCAACGCCGACGATGCCACGCGCTACCGCAAGGCCGACGAGGTCGAAGGGTGGCTGGCCCGAGATCCGCTCTCGCGCCTCGATTCCTACCTCGAAGGCCAGGGGCTACTCACCGACGAGCTGCGCGAGCAGATGACGGTATCGGCCGACGCCGACGCCGCTGCGCTTCGCGCCGGCATGAACGTCGAGCAGGAAGTCGACCCCGAGGATCTGTTCCGGTTCGTCTATTCCTCCCCCACACCCGCCCTGATCGAACAACGCGATCAGGTTGCCGCCGAAATCGCTGCAGGAGAACTGTCATGACCACGATGACCATGGCCGGAGCACTGAACGCCGCCCTGCGCGACGCGTTGACCGAGGACGAGAAGGTTGTCGTGTTCGGCGAGGACGTCGGCACACTCGGCGGCGTCTTCCGCGTCACCGACGGACTGACCCGAGTCTTCGGTGACGATCGCTGCTTCGACACCCCGCTCGCCGAGTCGGGTATCGTCGGATTTGCAATCGGAATGGCGATGTCGGGTTACAAGCCCGTCGTCGAGATGCAATTCGACGCCTTCGCCTACCCGGCCTTCGAGCAGATCGTGTCTCATGTAGCCAAGCTGCGCAACAGAACTCGTGGCTCACTCACCGCGCCGATGGTCATACGCATCCCGTTCGCCGGCGGTATCGGCGGCGTCGAGCATCACTGCGACTCGTCCGAGGCCTACTACGCCCACACCCCGGGCCTGAAGGTCGTCTCACCGTCCACCGTCGCCGACGCGTACTCACTGATGCGTGACGCCATCGCGGATCCGGATCCGGTGATCTTTCTCGAACCGAAGCGGCTGTACTTCTCCAAGGACGACATCGAATTGGGAAAGACCGAGCCGATCGGCACGGCGGTCGTACGCAGAGGCGGTACCGACGTCACGCTTCTCGCCTACGGACCCACCGTGTCGGTCGCCATGCAGGCCGCGGAATTCGCGGCCGAGGACGGCCGGAGCGTCGAGGTGATCGATCTGCGATCGCTCAATCCGTTCGACGACCAGACCGTCGCGGCCTCGGTCCGTAAGACCGGACGCTGCATCGTGATTCAGGAGGCGCAGGGCTTCGCCGGCGTCGCTGCCGAGATCGCCTCACGCGTATCCGAGCGCTGCTTCCATCACCTGCACGCCCCTGTACTCCGCGTTGCCGGACTCGATATTCCCTACCCGGCACCGAAACTCGAGCACTTCCACCTGCCGTCCGCCGACCGTGTGCTCGACGCGATGGACCGGCTGCAGTGGAACGATGCTCCCGATCTCAGCAAGGCGGTCACGGTATGAGCATGCAGGTGTTCCTGCTCCCCGACCTCGGTGAGGGACTGACCGAGGCCGAGATCGTCGAGTGGAAGGTCAAGCCCGGCGACATCGTCACCATCGATCAGGTCGTCGTCGAGGTCGAAACTGCAAAAGCGTCCGTCGAGGTGCCGTGTCCCTTCGAGGGTTTGGTCGGCGAACTGCACGCCGCCGAGGGCACTTCACTGGCCGTCGGTGCTCCCCTGATCAGCATCACCGGCGGTGCTATTTCCGATACGCCTGCCGCCCATGAGCGGTACCGCGAGGAAGAACGCGCCGGCTCGGGCAATGTGCTCATCGGCTACGGCACAGGACACGGCCCGACCGGTCGTCGCAAGCGGAGTGCGGCTCCGCCGCAGCAGAGAGCGGCTGCGCCGCAGGTGAGCGGAAACTCGACCCAGGCTACGAGTTTCCACTCACATGCGCCGAAGGTGCTCTCCCCGATCGTTCGCAGCATGGCGTTGCAGGGTGGGCTGGATCTGGCGTCTATCGATGTCGCCGGCAGTCATGGAGTCATCACCCGCGCGGATGTGGAACGGGCACTGACCTCGAGCACTCCGAGTGCCGAGGGAGTCACTCGAATCCCGATCACCGGGATTCGTAAGACAATCGCAGACAAGCTCTCTCGCAGTCGTGCGGAGATTCCCGAGGCCACGGTGTGGGTCGACGTCGACGCGACGGCTCTGATGCAGGCCCGACGCGACCTCGATGCCTCCATAGACGGCGTCAAGGTGACGCTGCTGGCGGTCCTCGCCAAACTCACAATGATCGCGCTGGCCAAGTTCCCGGAGCTCAACAGCACGGTCGACACCGCTGCAGGCGAGATCCTGCGTTACGAGAACGTCGGACTCGGCATCGCCGCGCAGACCGACCGTGGACTGATGGTTCCCGTTGTGCCGCAGGCCGACAAGGCCTCTCTGAAGGAACTCTCCGAGCGGTTGGCCGAGTTGACCGAACTCGCGCGAACCGGCTCACTGCCCGCAGCTCGGCTGAGCGGCGGAACGTTCACCCTCAACAACTACGGAGTGTTCGGGGTCGACGGCTCGGCCGCGATCATCAACCACCCCGAGGCCGCGATCCTGGGCATCGGCCGCATCATCGACCGTCCCTGGGTGGTCGACGGCCAATTGGCCGTCCGCAAGGTCGCGCAGTTGTCGTTGGCGTTCGATCACCGCGTGTGCGACGGCGGAGTGGCCGGCGGGTTCCTGCGCACCGTTGCCGATTTTGTCGAGAACCCCGTCGTGGCATTGGGATCCGTCCGATGAGCGACGTGGACGTTCTCATTCTTGGTGGAGGGTCGGGCGGCTATTCGTGCGCCCTGCGGGCCGAGCAACTCGGCCTGACGGTCGCGCTGGTCGAGGAAGACAAGCTCGGTGGCACCTGTCTGCATCGCGGATGCATCCCCACCAAGGCCCTGTTGTACACCGCCGAGGTTGCCGACGCGGTGCGCGGCTCGGCGCATGTCGGCGTCACCGCATCGTTCACTGGTGTGGACATGCCCGCGGCACTGGGCTATCAGCGCAGCGTCGTCGCCGGCCTGTACGCAGGTCTGCAGGGATTGCTGAAGCGTCCGGGTATCGAAATCGTGTCCGGTCGTGGACAGGTGGTCGGTCCTCGTACCGTCGAGGTGGAGGGTCGACGCATCACCGGGGGCTCGCTGGTTCTCGCCACCGGCTCGTATTCACGCACCATCCCCGGTATCGAACTGGGGCCGCGCGTGCTCACGAGTGACGGGGCATTGTCCCTGGATCGGGTTCCGGAGTCGGTCGTCGTGCTCGGCGGCGGTGTGATCGGTATCGAGTTCGCCAGTATCTGGGCATCGTTCGGCGCGAAGGTCACCGTCGTCGAGGCGCTCGATCGCATCGTTCCCGGTGAAGACGAATGGTCCTCGAAGCAGTTGACCAAGGCATTACGCAAGCGCGGCATCGACATTCGTACCGGCACCAAGGTCGAGTCCGTCACCGAATCTCCCGACGCAGTCTCTGTGTCACTGTCGTCCGGGGACACCCTCTCGGCCGACCTCGTCCTGGTGTCCGTCGGACGCGGACCCCGCACCGACGGCCTGGGTCTGGCCGAACAGGGCATCGCCACCCAACGCGGCTTCGTCACTGTCGACGACAGTCTGCTCACCACCGCGGACGGCGTCTATGCCGTCGGCGACATCGTGGCGGGGTATCAGTTGGCTCACCGAGGATTCCAACACGGCATGTTCGTCGCCGAACACATTGCCGGCCTCGGACCGGCACTCATCGACGGTGATCTCGTTCCGCGGGTGACGTATTCGCATCCGGAGGTCGCGTCGGTGGGACTCACCGAAAGGGCCGCGGAGCAGAAGTACGGCACAGTGACCTCGGTTGTTTACGATCTCGGCGGCAACGGCAAGAGCCGCATCCTGTCCACCGCCGGCGGAGTCAAAGTGATTCGAGCCCGTGACGACGGCCCGGTTGTCGGCGTTCACCTCGTCGGTGACCGCGTGGGCGAGCTGATCGGCGAGGCACAACTCGCCGTGGCATGGGAAGCACTGCCATCTGAAGTCGGAAGTTTCGTGCATGCTCACCCCACGCAGAACGAGGCACTCGGTGAGGCGATGATGGCGCTGTCGGGACGTCCGCTGCACGCGCACAGTTGACCGCTGCCGGAACAGGTTTCGTCATGGTCGACCCGATGTCAGGTCGGGCCCGGGTCGGGTGGGGCTCGAACTGTGCACGATCAGTGTGCGCGCAGAGTCGCAGACCTGGGCCGGATCGGTGCTGAAGAAATACCTCCACTCGTTCGACGGCGAGGCTGGAGCATCGGGGTCGAGCGGGGCGGCGACCAGGGCGCAGTAGAACCGTTGGCCGATGACGGCGATGGCACCGATTCTTTCCGAGGGTTGAACCAGGTCGGCGTGGCGCACCCCATCGGTGGCAGTGAACAGTGCGCGCGGTGCGTCGAGCGCTTTGACGTACGGGTGTCGGCGCGCCAGATGCTGCAGTTTGCGCGCCATGTCTGCGCTGCACAATTCCGGTTCGCGGAACGCGACGACGATCGTCAGAGTCTAGGTGGTCGTCATCGCGAAGTCGAGCAAATGGTCGGAGATGGACGTGAGGAGCGAGATCGACGTCGTGTCGGTGGCGCGGTCGTCGAGAATGTCGGTCAACGGTCTCGTCACAGGAGGGCGTGGCTGCACAGGAAAGGAGGAGGTCGGGGATGCATCGAGGGGGCCGGGACGGCCGAGATGAAACCCTTGCCCGTAGTCGGCACCCCACGCCAAGGCCTTGTCCTTCTGTCTCTCGGTTTCGATTCCTTCGGCGATGAGTGTCACCTCGAACCGGCTCGAGTATGCGAGCACGGCGAGCAAGGTGGCGAGCTTGTCGCCGGGGAGGTCGTCGTCGAGCAACGATCTGTCGAGTTTGATCACTTCCGGTGCCAGAAGGGGCAGCAGTACCAGAGAGTCGGGGTCGGCACCGACGTCGTCGAGAGCGATGGTGACTCCGTCACGTCGGAGTCGGTCCGCCGATCTGAGCAGGCGTGCAGGGTCGGTGAGCAGGGAGCGTTCGGGGAATTCCGCAACCGGCCGAACCTGGGAGCCGCCTGCGCGGAGCAACTGGCTGAGGCGGCGGACCGAGGCCGACGAGTTCTCGGAGGACATCGCTTCGGCTTCGATGTTGACGAACAACGTACGCGGCGCGTGGTCTGCAGGGGTCGACTGTGCCGCTGTGGTGACTGCCGACTCAATGCATCTGCGGTCCAACTCGTCGACCATTCCCATGGTGCGAGCGATGTCGAAGATCTGTTCCGGCGAGGTGTCCGGAAACGCCGGCCACCGGGTGAGTGCCTCGTGCGCGACGACCAACCCGGTTCTCGAGTCGACGATCGGCTGAAAGATCGAGGTCAGTGAGCCGAAACGCTCGTCGAAGCCCCTGTCGACGCCCAATTCTCACCCCACGTTCTCGGTCCCACCGCTGCACGTACACAGAGACTTTCGTTCCCTGTGCCGCGGCACGCGGGCGCATTGTCCGTACGCGGGGCTTCGCCACAGCGGATGGACGGCGTCTGCTTAGTTCTTATCAAGCGATCCGCAGCCTGGCAATGATTGCCGCCCGTTGTTCAGTAACGTGAACCAGCCTGGTGTCGCGTCCGGCTGTGGGACGTGATCAGTGCCGCCCGTCGGCGACAATCATCCGAAAGATGCGGAGACTCAGCAATGTCAGAGCACAGAGTGTTCGATCCGTCCGAGCACGAACACGACTCGATCGTCCGTGGTCTGATCGACGATCCCGCCATCGGCGTCGTCGACACGACACCCGACCAGTTGGCCTCGCTTCGTGGGCTACTTCCCGCGATCGCCGGCGACCTCGCGGAAGAGCCACGGTGGGTGTACTACCCATGGCGGCGCTCACTGGTGCGGGTCCTCGGTCCACGCGGCTTCGATCGGCTGCGACTGGACCGCAACAGAAACAAGATCACCACCGAAGAGCAAGCTCGGTTCAGAGGTCTGCGGGTGGGAATCGTCGGGCTGAGTGTCGGTCATGCCGTCGCGCATACCCTCGCACTGGAGGGATTGTGCGGGGAGTTGCGTCTGGCCGACTTCGACGAGCTCGATCTGTCGAATCTCAACCGCGTCCCGACTTCGGTGCTCGATCTGGGCGTGAACAAAGCGGTCGTGGCAGCCCGACGAATTTCCGAGCTCGACCCCTATCTGAATGTGCAGGTCTTCGCGAACGGTGTGACGGCCGAGACGCTCGGTGGCTTCCTCGACGGACTCGATCTCGTCGTCGAGGAATGCGACTCGATCGACACCAAATTGCTGGTCCGCCACCACGCCCGCGCCCAAGGTATTCCTGTGGTGATGGAGACCAGCGACGGAGGCGTCCTCGATATCGAACGCT
>NZ_LVCU01000540.1:0-649 GCF_001647185.1 Rhodococcus sp. EPR-147 | reverse complement strand
AAGAGCACAATTGCAGCGACGTTGCTCGAACCGAGCAAGCTGACCCCTCGAATGATTGCGTCGGTGCCGGAGATCGGGCGCACGCTCTCGACGTGGCCCCAGCTCGGCGGAGACGTCGCACTAGGGGGTGCCGCTGTAACCGCTGCCGTGAGGGCATTCGGCCGCGGCGAACCACTCCCTTCAGGTCGGCGGCGGATCGATCTGGATGGATTGGTACGCACCGGCCTCGACCCTGCCGCCGGTCCTGCAAACGTGTGAGCGGGCGCACCACCGGCGAGGAGCTCCGACAGATACTGTTTGTGGGGTTCGCCCAACCCTGATCCGAGGAATCATTCGATGAACGTGATCGACCAGTCGCCTCGTCGGCGCACGAACTTCTGGCGATCACGGCTCGACACCCGCACGGCCGCAGTCATCGCGAGCGCCACCGGTGCGGTGCCGCTGTTGGCCATTGCGCTGCTGTCACCGACATTCCTACGGCCGAACGCACTTCCGGTTCTCATCGCCGTGCTGACGTTTACTGCAGTCACCGTGCTTTTCGCCGCCAGGGTGGGGCGGTTGAGCGAACGCCAATTCGCGGTCCTGGGTTTCGGGGGTATGACCGGAGTCGCGATCAGTGCCTACCTGATCGCGGATCCGGCAGGAACGC
>NZ_LVCU01000539.1:0-2396 GCF_001647185.1 Rhodococcus sp. EPR-147 | reverse complement strand
TCGGTGGTGATGGCCACGGCACTGTCGGTGATCAGTGTGGGATCTTCAGGGTGGGCGGTGACTGCGGTCGCTATCGGTGCCGCCGTGACCACGGTGCTGGTGCCGGTCGCGCTCATCGGTGGCCTGCGCCGAACACTGTCGGTGGTCAACCGGAAACTGCAACAACTGGCCGACACGGATCCGCTGACCGGTCTGGTCAATCGACGCGGACTGCTGTCGAACGCCGGGATCCTGGTGCACGAGGCCTGCGAGCGAGGGAAACCGTTGTCTGCGCTCGTAGTCGACGTCGACTACTTCAAGGCCGTCAACGACACGGCCGGTCACACAGCCGGCGACCGAACGCTCGCCGCGGTTGCCGCCACCCTGGCGAATGCGGTGCACGCGGTGGTCGGCGCATCGGATGCGGTGGTTGCCCGGACCGGCGGCGAAGAGTTCCTGATCCTCGCCACACACCGAGAGGATCACGAGCTCACGCGGCGGATACTCGACCGAGTCCGGTCCGACTGCACGGTGACCGTGAGTATCGGAACGGTGACTGTGGACGTGCGACCGGCCGCGTCCGATGACGGTGCGTCACCCGCGACAAGCCTCGCTTCGACCGAATCGGGCGGTCTCGATCAAGTACTCGATGCAGTCGTCCGCGCCGCTGATGCCGCGCTATACCGAGCCAAGACCGACGGCCGAGACCGCGCCTGCCACGCGGGGACCTTGACGATCAGCTGGCAGGGCACCCTACAGGGTCGGCAACACGAAAATGGTCGACGCCAGTGATGTAGCGAGCCGCTACGCCACGAACAGGACCTGCCGATCGTCCCCGCACAGTGCGCGGACCTCGTCGACCATCGAGCGCCACACCTCGGGCTGCGCGGCCTGCGCGAGGGTAGTTCGGTCCCACCACATCATGACGGTCCGGTACTGCTCACTCGGATACGCGGCAGCGGGGATGCCGTGGTCGATCCGCCCACCGGAACTCTCCCACAAACGCAGGACGTGATCGGCCGCGCTGGCGAACAGGTACCGGCTGCCGGTCAATTCGAGCGTCGGCAACGCTGTTCGAGCCAGGACATTCGACACCGTCCGCCCTGCGGCCCCCGCATCGACCCACGCGCTTTTCATTTCCACGATTCCGTGGGGAAGTCGAGACCGAAGCAGGTCGGTAACCGGTGCCAGTCCGGGCGAGTCCTTCCACTCGGTGAGGACATGGGATTGCTCGACCATCGCGTACGGCCCCTGGGCTCGAACGCCGCCGAGCATCTCTCCTGCCTCATCGCACACCACGTAGAACAGTGCTGTCGTTGCGCCGGAAGCCACTTCTTCCATGTCGAGAGCCGCGGTGACACCGTGGCGTGAATACGACTCCCACGCTCCTTCGACGTAGCGGGACCACAGTTCCGGGGAGCCCGACGGCGTCGCGGCTGTCAATGTCAGGGCTCCGTCCGCGCAGGGCGTCGACCGGTGGACGGAGTCCAGGCCTCGCCCCCGGACGAGGCTCGTCCTGTCCGTCGGCACACTGCAAACCGAGCGGGGACGGTCTACGTATTCGATGGTGCGTGCCGAGGGCACGTCGGGGAGGAGGGGGGTAGTCATGGGCGCACTCCTGGCTGATCCCTCGACGCCCTTCTGGGGCAAAATCGAGGGCATGGTTGATTCCTGAACAATCGTCAAACCTATTGTGTCCAGAAAACAACCCTACGGACCAGCGAAATAGCCTAAAACGTACTGCAGACCTGTTATTTGTCGTCACTCTGTGACATATCACTGGGCGAGTCCGACAGAAGGTCTGCGGTCACTGTGGATAGTCACATATCCAGGTCATGATGTCCGAGGCGGTCAGCGGCACGCTCTCCATCAGGAGAGTGATCCGTGTGAGCATCTGAATCGAACGAGCTGTGTCGATCGCGAGTCCAGCTGACCCACGGCTGCGTCCCTGAAATCTGCATAGGTGCGCATTGTTCGCTGGAACCGAGGATGCTGTCCGGCGGCCGTGGGACCCCGCATGCTGGCCGATGTGTGCTGTTCAGTGCGGGTAGCGCCGCAGAATCGCTCGGGCGGCTTGGGTGACGGTGGCTCGGTCGAAGGTCTGCACGAAGTCGAAAGTGCGGTCGAGGTCAGGGCCGTTGTCGTGGCGGTCACGTGCGGACAGAAGTGCCGCGTGGTGTGGACCGAGGGTGATGACGGTCCATTCCTGGACGAGTGGGTCGCCCGGGTCGAGTGGGGCATGTCGAACGTTGCCGTCGACGAGGGCGGGTAGGCCCACGCCGTAGACCCCGGCGAAACCAATGGTTTCTGCGAGATGATGCCATCGAGCGGAGGTGGTGGGTGTGAAGTGTTGTGCGCGTTGGAAAGTGCCGAGTGCGATCATCGATGATCCGGACGCTGCGGCGTGCGCTTCGAGG
>NZ_LVCU01000538.1:0-13566 GCF_001647185.1 Rhodococcus sp. EPR-147 | reverse complement strand
CGGTGGTCGGTGTGGTCCAGACCGGGTCGGCGGGCATAGGAACGACCGGCTCGTCGAGGAGCTCGGCAGGGTCTTCGACTGCCGGGAACAGCTGCCCCGTTCCGTATGTGGCTCCGATGGTGATCGCGGCCAGGCGGGTGGCTTCGGTGTCGACGCCTTCGGCGACGATCACTGCGTAGGAGCGCTCGGCGTAGGCGGCGAGGGCATGAGTGGTGGTTCCGACGTCGTGTCCGGTTTCGGTGAGCAGGTCCGCTGCGGTGATGACGATGTCGGGCTCGATCAACGGCAGAAGGGTCGTCGCGTGGGGGTGGTCTCCGACGCCGTCGAGTGCGATCAGCTTTCCGCCGGTCCGCGCGGATGCTATCGCGGCCATGGCCTGGTGGGGGTCGGCGAGGACGGCTGAGGCGTCGACGGTGACGACGACGCGTTCGAGCATCGTCGATGTGCGTTCGCGGTCGCTGTCGTCGAGGGCGCGGCGTGACTGCGCATCGACGGTGAGGATCAGGGGCAGGTGTTCGGCGAGGGTACGTGCAGGTGCGGTGTTCGCAAGTGTGGTCTTGTGCAGATCGAATTGGGGTCGCTGCTGCATCAGGTGTGCGGCGCGGCGCAGCGCGTCAGCGGAGTCCAGTGCAGAGCCGGCAGGGCCTCGTAGTTGGAGTTCGGCTCCGGCAAGGGCGTTGTCGTCGAGTCGTCGGATGGGTGCGAACTGCATGGTGACGACCAGTCCTATCGATTCCGAGAACGAGGTGGACGGTGAATGCGCGGTCTCGGTGTCGCGATGTGCTGCCATGCAAAATTTTCCCCGGCCACGCGAGGTCGCCCTGGCCTTCGTCGAAAACCGATCCGAAGTCAGACGGATATGTCGATACGAGTGCCGGCGACTCGACACCGAACCGACAATACCGCGCGAGGCGATCGCGCTGCCACGACACGTCTTCGAGCGGTCGCCTCCGGCTCAACCGGTCGCTGTGGAACTCTGAGTGCGGACCGTCTGTAGACGCACGAACGCGCCTACCGGACCGGTAGCGCAGATGCGGAACAATGACCGTGATGCCGAACGAACCTGTTGACGACGACTCCGAGACAACCCAGCACGCCCGCTTCGGATTTCCCTACCGCTGGAGACAGATCGACCCGGCGCGCCGCGGAATCGTGCTGGCGTGGTTGGCATTCACCGTCACCTTCGGGGGTGCCCGGCTGGTCACCTGGCTTATACATATCGACACCAGCGATGTCGGCGACATCAGCGCCGGCGGAGTGCACCTGCACCACTACCTGTGGGGGATTCTGTTGCTGGCAGCCGTCGCCGTCTTCGGTCTCGTGGACCGTTCGCCACGGACACGGTCGTGGATGGGAGCGGTACTCGGGGTGGCCCTGGCGCTGATCGTCGACGAAGCAGCATTGCTCATCACGCTCGAAGATGTGTACTGGCACAGCGAGGGCTGGTCATCGATTGCGCTGGCGATCACCATCATCGGCGTCGTGGGGACCGGACTGGTCCTCACACGCAGTGGTGCCGAGCGAGCCGATTGAAACGCATGCTTCACGCGTGTCGAGTATTCGAGCGGCCCGTTCACAGTTCGGGTCGAGCATGCATTCGCGCGACCGCGTCGCGTCCTGTTCGGCACCCCGACAGCGGTCAGGCCGTCAGCCACGGGCCTCATCGAGTCGCCGGCGACGTCGAACTGGAGTAGTACTGTGCGTCGACAGTATCGACTACGTCAGAACCCCTGCATATACTGCGCCGCAGCAGCTTTCGCGAACCTGGCGTCAGCGCGATTCCCTGACGAATCGAAGAGGCCCGGGGTGATCTCGCACTTCACTCGGGGTGAGATCGTAGTGTCGGCGAACCAAGGTCGAGAGCTGAGCGTGCGAGCTGAATCCCCACTCGGCGGCAATATCGCTGATGCTTTTGTTGACTGTCGTCTGCAGCGCGAGAATCGCGCGGTCGAGCCGCTCTTCTCGTATGGTCCTACTGACCGATGTTCCAGCCTGAGCCATCGAACGATTGAGATGCCGCAGCGTCACTCCCAGAGCGGATGCGTGTGGCTGGCGGAAAGTTTCGGGTGGCGTACGGCGTTCTACGCCACCGTGGTGCCCGGAGTCGTACTCGCGGTCCTCGTCCTGGTGTTCGTTCGCGACTTGCGACTACGGGAGCCGGCGACTTTGGCTCAGGATGCGGCGGACACGGCTGCACCGATTCACCGGGGTGACCCTTCGATGACGTTCTGGCAGGCTCTACGCACACGCAATGTGGCTTTGTGCCTTGTCATTTCGGTGTTCTACCTGACCTGGTTCACCACTACTCAGACTTTCGCTCCGCTGTATCTGAGCGAGATCAAGGGGTTTTCCGGGGGGGAATTGAGTTTCGTGCTCAGTGGCATCGGTATTGCATGGGTGATCTGGGGAGCTCTGGTGCCTGGAATTTCGGATCGAACAGGACGCCGACCAGCAATGATCGTCTTTTCGGCCCTGGCCGTGTTCGCACCGTTTGCCATTGTGTACGTCGGCTCACCGAGCATGTTGTTCGCCGCTCTGATCGTGACGTACACCGGCATGGGGTGCTTCACCTTGATGATGGCGACGATTCCCGCCGAGACCGTGCCGAGGCACCTCATCGCGACCTGCCTCGGTGCCATCATGGGTACCGGCGAGATCATCGGGGGGTTCGTCGCCCCTTGGTTGGCGGGGTTGCTGTCCGACTCGTTCGGTTTGCAGATGAGTATGTTGATCCCAGCAGGTGCCGCAGCAATCGTGGTCGCATTGAGCTTCGGACTGGTCGAAACAGCGCCTTCTCGAACGGAAGAAGTTCGATGACAGCACCAGTCCTGGCTGTGCGCTGGCACGCCGCCAGAGACGTTCGTCTCGACGAGCTTGTCAGAACTCCCCCGGACAGGGGATTCGTCGAGATCGCCGTGGCCTACTGCGGGGTGTGTGGAAGCGACCTGCACGAGATCGCTGACGGCCCACACGCGATACCGGTCGATGCGCCACATCAGCTCTCGGGAATGAGCGCTCCCATAACCCAGGGGCACGAATTCTCGGGAACGGTGTCGGCTGTCGGCGCGGACGTCACCCACGTACGCGTCGGCGATGCAGTTGTCATAGAACCCAACTACAGATGCGGGCGGTGCGACCAATGTCGGATGGGCCGTTACCACACCTGCGCATCGTTCGGCTTCGTAGGCCTGATGGGAAACGGTGGCCTCGCCGAGCGCGCCACAGTGCCCGGATACATGGTGCACCGCCTACCTTCGGGTTTCGACCTCGCGTCGGCAGCAGTACTCGAACCTGCTGCCGTCGCCTTGCACGAGGTTCGACGGTCGTCGTTCACCCCCGGTGGAACCGCTGCCGTCGTCGGACTCGGCCCCGTCGGTCTACTCGTCGGCCAACTCCTGCGTATCAAGGGGGCTTCACGAATTCTGGGTATCGATCCCGAACCCAGCCGCCGAGAGGCTGCACTCACCACTGGGTTCGATCAGGTGGACGATCCGACCACCATCGAACCGGGACAGGCGACGGGCGAAGATGCTGTGGACGTGTCGTTCGAAGTCGTCGGCCGGCAGTCCGCAGTAGACCTCGCGATCTCCCTTGCGCGCTTCGGCGGGGAAATCATACTTCTCGGACTCGCCCCTCGAATCTCCTTGGCAGCATTCGATTTCGTCAACTCGGAAAAGACGCTGAAAGCGAGCGTCGGATACAACAACTGCCACGCCGAACTGATCGACCTCGTCGAATCGGGCACACTCGACCTTCGGCCTTTGATCACGCGAATAGTCCCGTTGCGTCATGCCAGTGAAACGCTCACCCGCATGGCATCAAGTGGCAACACCGGAATCAAAACGCTCGTGGACTGCAGAGCTTGAAGCCCGCCGTCGGCCACCCTGCGTAAACAACCTGTAAGCGAATCCGTCATCGAAGTAACGAAGACGAGACAGCCGCAGGTCCTGTCCTGCAACGGGATTAGGCGTAATACAGACTTCTTCGGCTGCAGGGAATCGGTTCTCCAGCGGAGTGGCAGGCGGGTTTCTGCGCACTGTTGCCGATTTCGTCGAAAACCCCGTCGCGGCAACAAGGCACTACGTAAGCGCGGCATCGACATTCGTACCGGCACCAAGGTCGAGTCCGTCACCGAATCTCCCGACGCAGTCTCTGTGTCACTGTCGTCCGGGGACACCCTCTCGGCCGACCTCGTCCTGGTGTCCGTCGGACGCGGACCCCGCACCGACGGTCTCGGTCTGGCTGAGCAGGGCATCGCCACCGAACGCGGCTTCGTAACCGTCGACGACAACCTCCTCACCACCGTGGACGGCGTCTATGCCGTCGGCGACATCGTGGCGGGATATCAGTTGGCACACCGCAGATTTCAGCAAGGCATCTTCGTCGCCGAACACATCGCCGGCCTGGCACCGGCACTCATCGACGGCGATCTCATTCCGCGCGTGACCTATTCACACCCGGAGGTCGCGTCGGTGGGACTCACCGAAAAGGCCGCGGAGCAGACATACGGCACAGTGACCTCCGTTGTCTACGACCTCGGCGGCAACGGCAAGAGCCGCATCCTGTCCACCGCCGGCGGAGTCAAAGTGATTCGAGCCCGTGACGACGGCCCGGTTGTCGGCGTTCACCTCCTCGGTGACCGCGTGGGCGAGCTGATCGGCGAGGCACAACTCGCCGTGGCATGGGAAGCACTGCCATCTGAAGCCGGGAGTTTCGTGCATGCTCACCCCACGCAGAACGAGGCACTCGGTGAGGCGATGATGGCGCTGTCGGGACGTCCGCTGCACGCGCACAGGTAAGGACGTCGAATTGACCCCTTGACGCCGCACTTGCATTTTGCATGCATCGACGCATGAGCCTGTTCATCACCTGCCCCGTCGAGAACGTCGAGCGCGCAACCGCCTTCTACACAGCCCTCGGCTGGACGCTCAACCCCGAGATGTCCGACCACAACGTGTCGTGCTTCGCCATCACACCGGGGCAGTACGTCATGCTCGGCAGTCGCGAGATGTACGCGAGAGTGGGCGGCACCGAGGATCTGATCGGCGGACCCGACACCCCGTCGAAGGTCACGGTCTCGTTCGACCTCGGTAGCCGAGAGGCAGTCGACGAGTTGACCGAGCGCGCCGGCGCTGCCGGTGGACGAATCGGAGACACCGATGACTACGCCTTCATGTACCAACGCCAGTTCGACGACCCGGACGGCTACCACTACTCGCCGTTCTGGATGAAGCCGGATACCGATTCGGCCGAATGAGTGACCTGGCCTACACCCTCGACGTAGTCGGCGCTCGTTGGGCGCTGCTCATCGTGGAGCGGCTACTCGATGGGCCGCAACGCTACGGAGATCTGCAGCGCGAACTGGGCGTTCCGACGAACATGCTCGCTACCCGGCTACGCGAACTCGAAGCGGCAGGCGTGTTGACTCGCCTCCCCCTGCGGCACAACACTCGGGCGTATGCGCTGACCGAGAGAGGTCTCGCTTTGCGTGACGCAGTCGGCGCACTCGAGCGCTGGGGCAAAGAAGCTGCACCACCAGTTCGTGATTCCGACGTGAGCGCGACCTGACCGGCACCCTCATCGTCGGCGACCTCATGGGAGTGATTGCACGCGCGGGACAACACACCGAACAACTGCGTGAGAGGGCTGCGAGACGAGTGAATACGGCACAAGCCCTGATCGTGTTCTACATCGCGATCTGGGTCGGAGTGTCGGCGGTCGCGGCGATCGTCGGCAAACGGGGTGCGCTGTCCTGGGTGGCTGCGGTTGCATGGACCGTCCCCGCCGCCTGGCTGACGCTCGTCGGAGCATGGATTCTTCCGGACCGAAATCTGTACGAGCCTGCGGCCTCGGTCGCACCGTCCGAGCTGTGGCCGGTCTATCTCGCGTTGGCCGTATGGGTGACGCCCTTCGCGGCCGTGGCTGTGTGGCTGCGAAGCGGGAAAGCCGTTCGTAACGCATGCACGGCCTGCGGGATTGCTGCTGCGACGGGCGTAGCAGGGACCCTCTTCCAGATGACCAACCCGGACGAACTGATCTTTCTGACAACTCGAAGCGACCGGCCGCACGTCTACATCATCGTTGGCTTCGCCCTCGCCGTCATCGGGCTGGGTCTCGTCGCAAGCGTCGTCCGGCAACCGGGAAAACGTCACCTCAACCGTCTGATCGCGGGCGCGGTCGCCTTCGGGGGTGCTGGCGTGACCACCTCGATCAGCGGTCTGCTCTGGCTCAGCTGGCTGTGCGTTGTCGCCGCGACAGTCGCTCTGGTCGTCGCAGCGATTCGCGCCGATCGTCGACGCCGAATGCCTAGTCGTCACGAACAGAGCGCAAGCGAACTCGGACAGGGTGGCCACGCGCGGTCGGCGTGATCGAGAAACCCGGTCCTGCCTTATCCTTTCCCTGCAGGCGGTCGGGCGCAGATGGCAACGAGCGTGCGCGTTGGTCCGTGTCGATTCAGCCGTCGCGGTCGGTCTTGCGTACATACAACGAAAGCCCCGAAACCGTGATGGTTTCGGGGCTTTCGAGCAGGTGCGTCAGACGTTCAGATCCTCGTCTCGACGGTTCTTGATTCGCGAGGTTGCCACGAAGGAGATCGCCGCCAGGATCATCAGGTAGATCGAGATGGACATCGAGGTGCCGGTTCCCTTGAACAGTGCCTCGGAGATCGTCGGAACGAAGGCTCCACCGAGCACCGTGCCGATGGCGTAGCCGATGGATGCACCGCTGAATCGGACTGCTGCGGGGAACATCTCGGCGTACAGAGCCGGCTGCGGTCCGTACGACAGCCCGAGTCCGACGGCGAACAGCCCGAGGGCGACGTAGATCCAGTGCAACTCACCGGTGTCGACGAGAAGGAAGAACGGGATGGCGCACAACACCATTGCCGCGTTGCCGAGGTTCATGATCGTGGTCCGGGCGTAGCGATCGGACAGATGTGCGCCGAGCAGAGTGAACACACCCCAGACGATGGCCGCGAACAAGCTGGCCACCAACACATCCACGCGAGCGAGTCCGTGTTCGCGCGTCGAGTACGCCACGATGAAACCGCCGACGATGATGTAGCCGTTTCCGTTGGTGCCGATGAACGACAGCGCAGCGAGCATGACCTGTTTCTTGTTGGTGCGCCACAGTGCACGAACCGGAGTGTGGTTGCGCTCCTTGCGTTCTGCGAGCTCCTTGAACACCGGAGTCTCCTCGACGCGGCGTCGGATGTAGAAACCGACGAGGATGAGCACGAAGCTGATCAGGAACGGGATGCGCCAGCCCCAGGCCTCGAACTGCTCCTCACTGAGCAAGCCGGTGCACAATGCCAACGTTCCTACCGCGATGAGCATGCCGAGCGGAACGCCCATCTGGGTTGCGGCACCGTAGATTCCGCGCTTGCCCTTCGGCGCATGTTCGACGGCCATCAGCGCCGCGCCGCCCCACTCGCCGCCGGTGGAGAATCCCTGCAGGATGCGCAGCACGATCAGGATGATCGGGGCCCAGATGCCGATGGTGGCATAGGTCGGCAGCAGTCCCATACCGACGGTGGCCGCACCCATCAGGGTGAGGGTCGCGATGAGGACCTTCTTGCGACCGATCTTGTCGCCGAAGTAGCCCGCGACGATGGCCCCGAGAGGCCGGAAGACGAAGCTGATGCCGATGGTGACGTAGGCGACGAGCTGTCCGGACGAGCCCATGGGCGCGAAGAACAGTTGGGCGAAGATCAGCGACGCCGCCTGCGCGTAGATGAAGAAGTCGTACCACTCGACCGTGGTTCCGACCATGCTGGCCATCGCGGCGCGGCGGTGCTCGCGCGACACCCCGGTGGGCGTCTCGACCTGTGTTGACATCGACTTGTCTCGTTTCGTTCGGGCTCCGGCGCTCGGATACTGAAGCGGCGATTCGGAGTGTCGTGAGGCAGGGTGAAAGGGATCGAACACGAACAATCTCGGCGACCGAAAACCGGATATAACTCACCGTCCATTCGGTCGGTAATCACTGTGACCGCCGACACGATGATTTGTCAAGGTGGCGCAGACGATGCCGAGCGTGGATTCTTGCACATTCGTCGAAATCCACCGATCAACGCGCTGATGTTGGTCCGAAACGACGCAGACGCCGCCAGTGACGGAGGGTCATACTCGGACTCATGACTGCACCCTCGTCGAGGCTCGTGCTCGACTTGCCGATCCTCGACGAACTCACGCAGGCCCTCGGCTCCGACGCGGTGGTGACCGATCCGGACATCCTCGAAAGCTATCGACGCGACGCGGCAGCCCTCTGTGAATCCGCACTTCCGCTCGTCGCGGTACTGCCGCCCACCGAGTCCGACGTCCAGGCGATCATGAGAATTGCATCGACACACCGCATTCCAGTGGTACCTCAGGGTGCACTGACGGGCCTGGCGGGCGCTGCGAACTCCAGCCATGGAGCCATCGCACTCAACACTCGCCGCATGAACGAGATCATCGAGCTGGACGTCGTCGACCGCGTTGCCGTCGTTCAACCCGGCGTGACGAACAAGGAACTGAAAGACGCGGCCCGTGAACAGGGTTTGACGTACCTGCCCGACCCGTCCAGTTGGGAGGCGTCGACGATCGGGGGCAACGTTGCCACCAATGCGGGCGGCCTGTGCTGCGTGAAGTACGGCGTGACAGCTCGGTTCGTGCGGGGATTGCGCGTAGTGCTTGCCGACGGCCGAGCGACGTTCGTCGGTCGCCGCACCGTCAAAGGTGTTGCGGGCCTCTCCCTCGCGGACCTGTTCGTCGGATCGGAAGGAACCCTCGGCATCATCACCGAGGCCACCGTCGGCCTCGACTTTCCGGCTGCCACACCGCTGACCATGGCCGCGACATTCCCCTCGACCGTCGCTGCCGGAGAGGCGGTGACGCGGATTCGTGCCGCCGGTATCACCCCGAGCCTGTTCGAGCTGCTGGATCGCACCACGATCGCCGCGATCGACGCCTACGCCCGGATGGATTTCGGTACCGATGCCGCGGCCGTGCTGATCGCCCAATCCGACATCGGCGCAGGCGCTGTGGAGGAGCTCGAGGCCATCGCCGCACTCTGCACCGAATCCGGTGCGTCCGATGTGGCTGTCGCCGAGGACGAGGTCGAGTCGGAGCAACTCGTCCAGGCCCGTCGCCTGGCTTATCCCGCGCTGGAGCGCCTGGGTTCACCGTTGGTCGACGATGTGTCCGTACCCATTTCACAACTCGCCACCATGATCGACGAGGTGGGTCGGGTGGCGGACCGGCTGGGCATCGTCATCGGAGTCGTCGGCCACGCCGGTGACGGAAACATTCATCCGACGGTCATCGTCGACCCCAACGATCCGGCATCGTTGGCCAAGGCTCACCGAGCGTTCGACGAGATCGCGGCCTTCGCTCTCTCACTCGGCGGAACCATCACCGGCGAGCACGGAGTCGGGCTGCTCAAACGGGACCTCCTCGAAACCGAACTCGACCCGGTCGCAGCCGAACTGCAGCGGGGCATCAAGGAACTACTGGACCCGCACTACTTGCTCAATCCGGGCAAGGTCCTGTCCGCTCGGCCCTGAGCCGCAGCGACATCCACACGAGCAATCGAGTATCGGGGTCATCGAGATCGAGATCGAAGAGTTCCCTCGTCCGCCGCAGCCGATAGCGAAAGGTATTGGCGTGCAGATACAGCGATGCCGACGCTGCGGCGACGTTGGATTCGTGCGCGAGTAGCGCCAGCACCGTCGCGCCGTAGTCGGTCCCTTCGGCAGCGTCGTAGGTGAGCATTCGTTCTACAGCCGGAATCGCCAGCGGCACGTCCGAGAGCGCATCGGACGCCCTCTTCAGGGTGACCGGCACCCGACTCTGCGCGAATGTCGTGGTGTATGAACCTGTCTCGATCGCTCCCAGCGTCCAGTGCGCGTGGGCACGCGCCACCGCGGGCCGGGCATGCGGCCCACCGATCGCGAAGGTCACCGGAACACCGAATGCACCCTGCGCCCGGAGCCGCACCTCCTCGGCCTCCTCGGCGACACCGCGGTCGTCGTCCCTCGCCACCACGAAGAACACGACGTGACCATCGACGATGAAACCGGAATCCGCATCTCCGCCGAACGAGAGCTCCAACAGACCCCCGAGCCGCACCAACAGGGAACCGGGCTGCGCCGAGTCGACCGTCGCCGCCACAACCGCGAATCGGCTACCCGGCGAGGTGACGACGGCGGGATCGGTCAACAACGCACGGGCCCTGGGGTTACCGGGTCCGGTCGGACGGAGCCGAGCGAGGAGCAGCGGTGCCGCGGCAGCCGCAGCGCGCGTCAATGCGGTCACCACACCTCGATCGGGTGGACCGGAGGGAAGTGTGGACACGATGCACCAGATCGAGCCGAGGTACTCACCGTCGACCGAAACCGCTACTGCCAGACGCGGCAACGCTCCCGCCACATCGACCACATGGACCGTCGAACTACGCCGGAAATCCGGATCGATGTGATGCACCATGTATCGGGCCGGGACCTGCTTGCCCAGGATGCCGTCGCGCCGTACGTCGTCGATCGGCTGCCCTGGAACCGACGAGTACGCGACCACGTAGCCCTGCGGGTCCATCACCGACACGGCACCGCCCACAGCTGCGGCGGTTGCGTCTGCCAGCGCCGAGAGGTCCGCAGTGGTCACCGACTCACAGTACTTCCACGGGTTCGATCGCTACCGCGCTATCGTGCGACTGTCACCTCGGAATTCGGCGACCAGCTCGTCTCGACACGTCACCGACACGTCGTAGAGGCCGTTCCGGCCGAACCGCGCACGCTCGACGGCATCTGCAACCAGCACGTCCCCGGCCTTCGTCGGACGGAGGTATCGGATGTCGCAACGTGCCGCGACGGCCGAATCGTCGTGCGAATTACAAGCCATCGCGAACGTTGTGTCCGCCAGCAGGAAGACGTAGCCACCGTGCGTGATCGCATAGCCGTTGACCATGTCCTCGGTGACGACCATCGACATCCTCGCGTGTCCGGGTGAGAGCTCGATCAATTCGATGCCGAGCTTGCGGGACGCGGCGTCGACCTCGAACATCTCTCGCGCGATCATCGAATCCGTCACGGCTGCAACACCGACTGCTCGTTCTGGGTGAACATCGTGACGCCACCGGTTGCGAAGTTGCGCAGATCCTTGCCCGCGGTCTTCATCTCGGGCGAGGCCAATCCTGCCTTCAGCGATGCCTCGTCCGCGAAGTACAGGCTGGCGATCGCGTAGTACGGCGGCGGTGAATCGTCGAGCGAGTCGAGCGTGCCCCAGGTGAAGTCGATCAGACCGGGGACGGCGCGAGCGAGGGGCACGTGCACCTCGGAGTAGTGACGATCGAATGCGTCAGTATCCTCGGGCATTCCGTAACAGACCGCGACTCGCATGCTCATGATGCGGCCTCGGGCTTCGCGACGAGAGTGAGCACGTCGTACGTGGCGACTGGCTCACCGTCCTGGTTGACGACCACTGCGTCCCAACGCACCTCACCGTAATCGGCACTCTGACGCGGAGTGATCAATTTGGCGGTCAGTGTCACCGTCAATGAATCCTCGGCCTTGACGGGCGTCAGGAAGCGCAGGTTGTCGACGCCGAAGTTCGCCAGGACGGGGCCCGGTGCCGGGTCGACGAACAGACCGGCGGCGAGCGAGACCACCAGGTATCCGTGGGCCACGATTCCGCCGAACAACGGGTTCGCCGCTGCCGCTTCGGGATCGGTGTGTGCGTAGAAGGTGTCGCCGGTGAACTCGGCAAAGTGATCGATGTCTGCTCGGGTGACCTGCCGGGGTCCACCGACGATGGTGTCGCCGAGCCTCAGCTCGCCCAGATTCTTGCGGAACGGATGAACGTCGCCGGTGATGCGCGCAGAACCGGCCACCCACTTGTTGCCCACCGCAGTCAGCACATCCGGGGTTCCTTGAATTGCGGTGCGCTGCATGTGGTGCAGCACGCCGCGGATACCGCCGAGTTCTTCACCGCCGCCCGCCCGGCCCGGACCGCCGTGCACCAGAACCGGTAGTGGCGAGCCGTGGCCTGTGGACTCCTTCGCGTCCTCGGAGTTCAGGACCAGGATGCGGCCGTGGTACGGCGCGCTGCCCAGGACGATCTCACGCGCGATCGCAGAATCCTTGGTCACGAGAGATGCAACCAGAGAGCCCTTTCCGCGGGCTACGAGATCGAGCAGGTCTGCGGTGCCGTCGTAGCCGATGACGGTCGATACCGGCCCGAACGCCTCGATCTCGTGCGGTTCGGGCGCGGCCTTGTCGCCGGCCTTCAGCAGCACCGGTGCCATGAACGCGCCTGCTCGCTGATCCACCGCGTCGGGATCGCCGAAGACCACCGATGCGGACTTGGTCAGTCCACGAATGGATTTGAGGACTTCCTCTCGCTGATCGATGCTGGCGAGGGCACCCATGGTGACCCCCTCGTCGGCCGGATCACCGACGACGACCTTCTCCAGCTTGGTCTTCAGTGCCTCGATGACGAGCTCGACAGAGTCCTGCGGAACCAGCACCCGGCGAATGGCTGTGCACTTCTGCCCGGCCTTGGACGTCATCTCGGTGAAGACACCCTTGACGAAGAGATCGAACTCTGGATCGTCCTGTGCCACATCGGATGCCAGTATCGAAGCATTGAGGGAATCCGCCTCGGCCGTGAAGTGCAGTCCCTCGCCCACGACGTTGGGATGAGAACGCAGGGTCGCAGCGGTATCGGCGGATCCGGTGAAGGCCACCGAGTCCTGGCCGCCGAGGTGGTCGAGCACACCGCGGGCACTGCCGCACAGCAACTGCACCGAACCCTCGGGCAGCAACCCTGACTCGATGATCCGGCGGAACACCAGCTCGGTGAGGTACGCAGTTTGGCTGGCAGGCTTGACGATCGACGGCACGCCCGCGATGAACGCGGGGGCCAGCTTCTCGAGGAAGCCCCAGACTGGGAAATTGAACGCATTGATCTGGACGGCGACGCCGCGCCTCGAGGTGTAGATGTGCTGACCGAGGAAGGTGCCCTTCTTACCGAGCTGCTCGATCGCGCCATCGAGATAGACCGTCTCGTTGGGGAGTTCGCGTCGGGCCTTACTCGCGTAGCTCAGCACGGTTCCGAATCCGCCGTCGATGTCGACACCGGAATCGCGGGTGGTGGCGCCGGTGTGCCGGGAGAGTTGGTAGAACTCCTCTTTCCCGGCCAGCAACGTCAGGCCCAGTTGCTTGAGCAGCGCCGCGCGTTCGTGGAACGTCAGGGCTGCGAGCGCGGACCCTCCGACGGTGCGGGCGTAATCGACCATGCCCGCGACGTCGAGACCACTGGATGACACCCGGGCGATCTCACTGCCGTCGACTGCGCTCAGCAGCGGCGTTCCCTCGTCGGTCGCGGAATACCACGTGCCCTGGGCATAGCTTTCCAGAAGTCTGCTCACAACGCCTCCATCTCACCGTACGTTCGGTCGGTAATTACCATCGCCGTCGAACGCCGAGAAGTCAAGACCTGCGTTGCTACGTGCGGCGCAGTCCGTCGAAGGTCAGCGCGACCACGGCGTCGGCCAGTTCTTCGACGGATCCGCCGGTGCGCGGGCGGTACC
>NZ_LVCU01000537.1:0-16944 GCF_001647185.1 Rhodococcus sp. EPR-147 | reverse complement strand
GCGACCACGAGCCCGGTGACGAAGGAATCGAATTCGCGGCGACGGGCGAGGGCCCGTCGCTCGACGTCGGTGTTGCCGCGGACTCGCAGCAGCAGCGTGACGTAGGGCAGTTCGGCACACAGGATGTCCACGCTGCGTCGCACCAGGTATTCGAGGCGGTCGATGTATCGCCCGGTTGTCGCCCGATCCTCGGTCGTGACGGCGAACAGAGCATTGAGAGCCCGCGACAGCGCGAGTTCGAGCAACTCGGACTTGCCGGACACGTGGTGATAGATCGAGGACTTGGTGATACCGAGCCGCTTCGCCAGAACTTCCATGCTGGTGCCGTCGTATCCGCGGTCGTTGAAGACCTTGACCGCCACTGCCAGGAGGGAATCGAGGTCGTATCCCGGCCGCCCTGGCTGTCCGGTCTTGCGCGGCGCGCGTGCGGTTGTCATTGCCACATCTTCTCAGCCGATGGCCGATTCCACAGCACCACGGGCAGCAGACCTTGCCAAACGACCGAATGTTCGGTTATCAATGACGCAACCGTACGAAGGAGTTCGAAGTGGGCGAAGTATTTCTGGTGGCCGGCGCACGCACCCCGCACGGACGCTACGGCGGTGCGCTGTCGACCGTGCGCCCCGACGACCTGGCCGCGATCGTCGTCGCCGAGGCGGTCCGGCGCGCGGGCGTTCCCGTCGACCGAATCGACGAGGTGATTCTCGGTGCGGCGAACCAGGCAGGCGAGGACAATCGCGATGTGGCCAGAATGGCAGTTCTGCTCGCAGGACTCCCCCACACCGTGCCGGGTTACACCGTCAACCGTCTGTGCGCGAGCGGACTGACCGCAGTCGCCAACGCCGCGAGCACCATTCGGAGCGGTGAGGCCGAGATCATCGTGGCCGGTGGCGTCGAGTCCATGACGCGCGCGCCCTGGGTCATGGCCAAGCCGGGAACCGCGTGGGCCAAGCCGGGCGAGATTTTCGATACCTCCCTCGGCTGGCGCTTCACCAATCCGACCTTCGCTTCCCACGACGCGGGGACCGATCCCAAGATCACCCTGTCGATGGGCGAAACCGCCGAGGAGGTCGCGCTCAGCGAGGGCATCACCCGCGAAGAGTCCGATGCCTTCGCATTCCGCAGTCAGCAGCGTGCCATCGCCGCCCAGGATGCCGGACGCTTCGCCGATGAGATCGTGCCCGTCACGACCAAGAACGGCGAGTTCACCGAGGACGAGACACCGCGACGCGGAACCACACTCGAGAAGCTCGGCACGCTGAAGACCGTGTTCCGCAAGAACGGCATCGTCACCGCCGGAACGTCCTCACCGTTCACCGACGGTGCGTCGGCGCTGGTGGTGGCCTCCGAGGAGGCCGTGAACAAGTACGGCCTCGAGGTACGGGGCCGCATCGTCACCAGTGCGAGCGCAGGCATCGCACCGCACATCATGGGACTCGGGCCGGTGCCGTCCACACAGAAGGCACTCGCTCGCGCCGGGTGGTCTGCCGACGACCTCGTTGCCGTCGAGCTCAACGAGGCCTTCGCGGCGCAGTCACTCGGCGTCATCCGCCAGTTGAAACTGAACGAGGACATCGTCAATGCCGACGGCGGGGCCATCGCCCTCGGCCACCCCTTAGGTTCCTCCGGTGCTCGAATCCTGTTGACGCTGTTGGGCCGCATGGAACGTGAGAAGGCGTCCCGCGGGCTCGCGACGCTGTGCGTCGGCGTCGGGCAAGGCGTGTCGATGTTGATCGAGGCACCGTGAACACACTTGTCGTGGAGGAGCTGACCGACCGGGTTGTCGTCACACTGAATCGCGAGAAGCAGCGCAACGCAATCGATTCCGAGATGATCGGCGAGTTGCACGAGGTGTGCGCGCTCGTGGAGCAGGATCCCAAGATCGTCATCCTGACGGGGCAGGGCGAGCATTTCGCCGGCGGTGCCGACATCAACCAGCTGCGCGCCCGCACCCGCGACGACGCATTGCGCGGCATCAACCGAAACCTGTTCGACCGCATCGCCGCACTACCCCTGCCGACGATCGCCGCAGTCCGGGGGTACGCCCTCGGCGGTGGAGCAGAACTGTCCTACGCCTGCGACATCCGTATCGCGTCGCCGACGGCGGTGTTCGGCAATCCCGAACCGGGACTGGGCATCATGGCTGCTGCCGGGGCCAGCTACCGGTTGCCGACTTTGGTGGGAGTGTCCGTCGCCAAGCAGGTACTTCTCGGTGGCCGGACGCTCGACTCCGAGGTGGCACTGCGCTCCGGCCTGGTGCTGGACGTCGTCGACGAGCCCTTGGCTGCAGCGCATTCCCTCGCGGATCGCATTGCCAAACAAGCACCTCTGGCACTGAAGCTGACCAAGAAAATTCTCGATGCGCCTGGTTCACACCCGTGGGCCGACGACATCGCGCAGGCTGTTCTGTTCGAGACCGAAGACAAACAACGCCGAATGACGGCATTTCTGGAGAAGAAGAAATGACAGCTCCATCAAAGGTGGCAGTGGTCGGTGGCGGCCGCATGGGTGCAGGCATCGCGCAGGTATTCGCCGCCCTCGGTTCCACCGTCGTCATTGCCGAGGCCGCCGACCAAGAAGCAGCCCTCGGTCGAGTCTCGACCGGGTTGGATCGGGCGCACGAGCGCGGCAAACTCAGTGAGGATCCCGCTGCGATTCTCGCGCGGGTCTCCACCGTCGCCGGGCCCGCGGACCTACCCGCCGACCTCGACCTGGTGGTCGAAGCCGTGCCCGAAATTCCGGCGCTCAAGGTCGAGGTGTTGGCTCTGATAGACAAAGTCGCATCGGAAAATGCGGTCATCGCGTCGAACACGAGCTCTATCTCCATCGCCGAACTCGGTGCAGCACTGAGTGATCCGAGCCGCTTCATCGGGATGCACTTCTTCAACCCGGTTCCGGCGTCGACTCTGGTCGAGATCGTCCGCGCGCCTGCCACCTCCCCGGACGTGGTGGAGCGAGTACAGCAGTGGGTGTCGCTCCTGGGCAAGACCGAGGTGCTCGTCAACGACTCCCCCGGCTTCGCTACCTCGCGGCTCGGCGTCTGCCTCGGGCTCGAGGCCATTCGGATGTTGGAGGAGGGCGTCGCCGACGCCGAATCCATCGACCACGCCATGGAACTCGGCTACAAGCATCCGATGGGACCGTTGCGGTCGACCGATCTCGTCGGGTTGGACGTTCGGCTCGCCATCGCAGAACACCTGGCGTCGACCCTCGGCGACAGATTCACTCCCCCGCAGTTGTTGCGAGACATGGTTGCTCGCGGCGACATCGGACGCAAGTCCGGTCGCGGCTTTCACGATTGGACGAACACATGACGGTACGGTTCGACATCACCGACGGCTTGGCGACCATCACCCTCGCGCGCTCCGAGGCACACAACGCCCTCGACGTCGCAACGAAGGTTGCGTTGGCGGAGGCCGTCCAGAACGCCGCTGCACCCGAGGTGCGCGCCGTGCTGATCACCGCAGAGGGGAAGAACTTCTGCGTCGGCCAGGATCTCGGCGAGCACGTCGCCGCACTCGAGGCCGATCCGGCCACGGCGATGGATACCGTCGGTGAGCACTACAACCCGGTGATCCGCGGACTGGCTTCGCTCGAGGTACCGATCGTCGTGGCCATCCCCGGCGCATGCGTCGGCGCGGGTCTCGGGATTGCCTTGGCCGGAGATATTCGGGTTGCGGGCACCAAGTCCTCATTCGCGACGGCCTTCACCGGAATCGGCCTGGCCAGCGACTCGGGGTTGAGCTACACGTTGGTCGAGGCGCTGGGATCGAGCCGGGCCGCTGGTCTGATGCTGCTCGGTGACAGGGTCACCGCCGTGCAGGCCCTCGACTGGGGTCTGGTGCATCGCGTCGTCGAGGACGGGGACGTACTCGAGACCGCGAGCACGCTCGCCACCTCCCTCGCTGCAGGCCCCACCCAGGCCTACAAGCAGGTCAAGTCGCTGATCGCTCGATCCGGATTGACCGACGCCTTGGACCGCGAGGCTCAGGCACAGACCGCCCTCGGCCAGACGCAGGACCACAAGGCCGCCGTCGACGCGTTCCTGAACAAGACGAGGGCCTCCTTCGTCGGCATGTGAGCGGGAGTGGAGCCTGCGGAACGACCCATGTGAACAGAAACTCGACCCCTGCTACGAGGTTTCGCGCACGTGCGGCGCAGCCGCTCTTGTGCGCGGAGCCACACTCGAGGCATACTGGTTACCAACCGATCATTCGGTAATGAAAGTAGGACTTATGACCACGTCAAACACCTTGTACGCCGAGACGCTGCAGGACGGGTTCGACGACACCGTTGCCCGCGAACAGCGCGTCGAGCCCCGCGACTGGATGCCCGACGGCTACCGCAAGTCGCTCATCCGCCAGATCGCCCAGCATGCGCACTCCGAGATCATCGGTATGCAGCCGGAGGGCAACTGGCTCACCCGTGCGCCGTCGCTGCGCCGCAAAGCGATCCTGATGGCCAAGGTGCAGGACGAAGCCGGCCACGGCCTCTACCTGTACTCCGCCGCCGAGACGCTCGGTGCAGACCGCGCCGATCTGACGGTCAAGCTCATCGAGGGCGAGCAGAAGTACTCCTCGATCTTCAACTACCCCACCCTGACGTACGCCGACGTGGGCACCATCGGCTGGCTCGTCGACGGTGCAGCGATCTGCAACCAGGTTCCCTTGTGCCGCAGCAGCTTCGGCCCGTACGCACGCGCGATGATCCGCGTCTGCAAAGAGGAGTCGTTCCATCAGCGACAGGGCTACGAACTGCTCGCCACGATGATGCGCGGCACCGACGAACAGCGCGCCATGGTTCAGGAATCAGTCAACCGCTGGTGGTGGCCGGCTCTGATGATGTTCGGCCCGCCGGACGACGAGTCCCCCAACACCGAGCAGTCGATGAAGTGGGGCATCAAGCGCCACACCAACGACGAACTGCGCCAACGCTTCGTCGACATGTCCATCCCGCAGGCGAAGGCCCTGGGCGTCACGTTCCCCGACCCGGACCTGAAGTGGAACGAGGAGCGCAAGTCGCACGATTTCGGCGAGCCCGACTGGTCCGAGTTCATGCAGGTGATCAAGGGCAACGGTGCCTCCAACGTCGAGCGCATCGCGAACCGGCGCGCAGCTCACGACGGCGGAGCCTGGGTCCGTGAGGCCGCAACCGCATTCGCCGAAAGGAACGCAGCATCATGACCGAATTCACCGCCGAGGGCGGCCACGGAGCGGTGCCCACCGAGGGTGTTCCGGTCGAGCCGAAAAGGGAAGCCGTCAAGGCAGATTGGCCCCTGTACGAGGTGTTCCTGCGCGGCAAGCGCGGCCTGAACCACGTGCATGTCGGATCGCTGCACGCCGCCGACGACCACATGGCGCTGCGGCATGCTCGCGACGTCTACACCCGACGCAACGAAGGCGTCAGCATCTGGGTGGTTCCGTCCAACTCGATCGTCGCGTCGTCGCCGTCGGAGAAGGATCCGTTCTTCGCTCCGAGTGGCGACAAGGTGTACCGCCACCCGACGTTCTACGAGATCCCCGACAACGTTCCCCACATGTGAGACCCACACTTCAAGAGGACACGCACTCATGACTGATCACGACAGCGCCTACGAGGGCCTCGTCGACGAGGATTCGCACGGGCAGTGGGCATTCGGGACGAGCTTCGACGACCCGCTCGCCGGAGTCGACACCACCGTGCCCGACGACGTCGACCTGAAAGCCCTTGCCGCGTACTGCCTCATGCTCGGCGACGATGCGCTGATCAGCTCACAGCGCCTGGCCGAGTGGAGCACCCGCGCACCGGAACTCGAAGAGGAAGTGGCACTGGCCAACGTCGGCCTCGATCTCCTCGGCCAGGCCCGGCTACTGCTGGCCCGCGCCGCCAAAGCCGACCCGACGGTCGTGCCGTTCATCTCGGACACCTCCCCCGCGCCGGCCGAGGACGCGCTCACGTTCTTCCGCGACGAGGCCGACTTCCGGAACGTACGACTCACCGAGCTCGACAACGGTGATTTCGCCAAATCTCAGGTGCGCCTTCTGGTGTTCTCGACGTGGCGTCTCGCACTCTTCACTCGGCTGCAGGATTCCCGCGATCCCGTTCTCGCCGCGGTTGCGAACAAGGGCGTCAAAGAGCTGACGTACCACCGCGACTACTCGGCACGCTGGGTCGTCACTCTGGGCTGCGGCACGGAGGAATCGAAGCGACGCGTCCGCGACGCGGTGGCTCGGATCTGGCCGTACGTCTCCGAACTGTTCGTGCCGACGGACGAGGAAATCGCACTCGCGAAGGTCGGTGTCGGCGTCGACCCACGCGACGTGCGCGAGGAGTTCGATTCCGTTCTGGCACAGGTGCTGCACGCCGCCGAGTTGGAGGCACCCGAGGGCAAGTCCGTGGGCACCATCGGCGGCCGTGGAGGCAGGCGAGGTATCCACACCGAGGCATTCGGGCCGCTGATCGCCGAGATGCAGGTCGTGGCGAGAGCGCATCCGGAGGGCGTCTGGTGACCACTCTCGAACGAACGGCACGCGAGATCGCCGCCACCGTCATGGATCCCGAGATGCCGCTGCTCACTCTCGACGACCTCGGCGTCCTGCGCGACGTCGAGGTACGCGAGAACGGCAGTGTGCTCGTCACGATCACACCGACGTACTCAGGATGCCCGGCGATGGCGACGATGCGCGACGACATCGCGCACAAGCTCACCGACCACGGCTACTCCGAGGTCGAGATCGTCACCAGCCTCTCCCCCGCGTGGAGCACCGACTGGATCTCCGAGGAGGGCCTGCGCAAGCTTCGCGAAGCCGGCTACTCCGTACCCGGCCCCGCCCCGGCGCGGACGAGTGGTCCGGTCCCGTTGACCCTGACAGTGAAGCCGCGGCAGATCGCCTGCCCCCAGTGCACTTCCACCAATACCCGCCTCACCTCCGAGTTCGGTGCCACCCTCTGCAAAGCCCAGTACCGGTGCGACGACTGCCTCGAGCCCTTCGACCACGTGAAGGAAATTTGATGACCGTCACCGCTGAACCCGTACAGAAGAATCTGCGGAACAAGCCTTTTCACACGTTGACCGTCGCGGATGTCGAGTCACTGTGCGACGACGCCGTCGCCGTCACGTTCGACGTGCCAGAACACCTCACGGACGAATTCGACTTTCGCCCAGGGCAATCCCTGATGCTCAGCCGCACGGTGGACGGCGTCGAGCACCGTCGCTCCTACTCGATCTGCGCACCGGTGGGCGCGCGTCCCCGCGTCGGTGTGCGGGAGGTGAGCGACGGCCTGTTCTCCTCGTGGTTGGTCCACGACGTCAAGGCAGGCGATCGAATCGACGTCCAGGGCCCGAGCGGTAGTTTTCACGCCGACCCGGCCGCAGGCGGCCGACACGTGCTCATCGCAGCCGGCTCGGGCATCACCCCGATGCTCTCGATCGCCGCTTCGGTGTTGGCGAACCCCGACGCCGAAGTCGTTCTGCTGTACGGCAATCGGCGTACCAGATCGGTGATGTTCGCCGAGGAGATCGCCGATCTCAAGGATCAGTACGGCAGCCGGTTCGACGTCATTCACGTCCTGTCCAGGGAACCGCGCGAGGTCGAACTGTTCAGCGGAAGACTCGACGCCGAACGACTGCGCGAGATACTCGACACCGTCGTCGCCACACCGGATATCGATCATTTCTGGTTGTGTGGCCCGTTCGGGATGGTCACCGATGCCCAACAGGTCCTCGGAGACCTCGGTGTGGCGAAGACCAGCATCCACGCCGAGCTGTTCTATGTCGACGACGTGCCCCCGCCGCAGGAGAAGCACCGCGAGCCCGGCATCACCGGGCCCAGCAGTGAGGTCACGATCATCCTCGACGGACGTGAGGTGAAAGGTGCACTGCCTCAGGACGAGTCGATCCTCGATTCGGCCGAGCAGCTGCGCTCCGATCTCCCCTTCGCGTGTAAGGGCGGCGTGTGCGGCACCTGCCGCGCAAAGGTCACCAGCGGTGACGTGGACATGCGTCGCAACTACGCCCTCGATGACAACGAGGTCGCTGCCGGCTTCGTGCTCACCTGCCAGACCTTCCCCCTCAGCGACACCGTGACCGTCGACTTCGACGCCTGAGACACGAGAGAGCAATCATGACCAGTGTGCTGTCCGCCCCCACCGATACCCCCGATATCGAGTTCGCGTCTCGCGATCGGATCTCCACCCTGCAGTTGGAGCGCCTGCAGTGGTCACTGCAGCACGCCTACGACAACGTTCCGCATTACAAGAAGGCCTTCGACGACGCGGGGGTGCATCCGACCGATCTGAAGGACCTGTCGGATCTGGCGAAGTTCCCGTTCACCGCCAAGGCCGATCTGCGGGAGAACTACCCGTTCGGCATGTTCGCCGTCCCGCAGAACCAGGTCTCGCGCATTCACGCGTCCTCGGGAACCACCGGCCGACCCACCGTCGTCGGCTACACCGCGAACGACATCGGCAATTGGGCGGACCTCATCGCCCGTAGCCTTCGCGCAGGCGGGGTGAAGCCCTCCGACAAGGTGCACGTGGCCTACGGCTACGGCCTCTTCACCGGCGGTCTCGGTGCACACTACGGTGCAGAACGACTGGGCTGCACCGTCATTCCGATGTCCGGCGGTATGACCGATCGCCAGATCCAGCTGATCGAGGACTTCGAGCCCGACGCCATCATGGTCACGCCGTCCTACATGCTCACGATCGTGGACGCGATGGTCAAGAAGGGCATCGATCCGGCGAAGACGTCCCTGCGGACCGGAGTGTTCGGCGCGGAGCCGTGGACCGAGGAGATGCGCAAGGAGATCGAGAAGACTCTCGACATGGATGCCGTCGACATCTACGGCCTGTCCGAGGTGATGGGACCGGGTGTCGCGATGGAATGCGTCGAAACCAAGGACGGACTCCACATCTGGGAGGATCATTTCTACCCGGAGGTCATCGACCCGGTGACCGGCGAAGTCCTGCCCGACGGTGAGGAGGGTGAACTGGTGTTCACTTCGCTGTCCAAGGAAGCGATGCCGATCATCCGTTACCGGACTCGGGATCTGACCCGTCTGCTGCCCGGAACGGCCCGCACGATGCGACGGATGCAAAAGGTCACCGGCCGTACCGACGACATGATCATCCTGCGTGGAGTCAACCTGTTCCCGACACAGATCGAGGAGCTGATTCTGACGGTTCCCGCTCTGGCACCGCAGTTCCAGTGTGTGCTCGAGCGCGCAGGCCGCATGGACTCGATGACGGTACTGGTCGAAGCCCGTCCCGACGCCCCGCTCGACGCGCATTCGGTGGCAGCGGCGACGTTGAAGAAGCTGGTCAAGGATCGCATCGGCGTCAGTGTTGGAGTCGATGTCGTCGCACCGGCTGCCCTCGAGCGTTCGATCGGCAAGGCTCGCCGTCTGATCGACAACCGTCCAGCCGTATGACATGAGCCCGGTGGCACAGAGTTTCGAGCAATGGCGCGAGAACGTCTCGACGGCGTTCGTGCCGCTGGACGCTGTGTCCACCGGGCCGTCGTCGTTCGAGGGCACACTGGTGTCGTCGACGCTGGGGGCTTTGCAACTGAGCGAGGTGACCGGCCGCGAGGTCGACGTCCGGCGGACCCGCGCGACCATCCGGCGGTCCGATCCGGGCTTGATCAAGGTGGGTCTGCAGCTGACGGGGCGCGGCACGATCGTTCAGAACGAGCGCGAGGCAGTACTGAACCCGGGTGACTTCGCGGTGTACGACACCAGCGCCCCGTACGAGCTGCATTTTTCCGGCAATTTCGAGATGTTCGTCGTGATGTTCCCGCGTCGAGAACTGCGTATAGACTCTCGGGAACTGACCACTGTGGCGGCGCGGTGCATCGAGGGTGCCCGCGGCGTCGGCGCGTTGGTGTCGCCTTTTCTGCATACCCTGCGCCGCAACGCCCTCGACGGCACTCTGCCCACCACGCCGATGCTCGAGCACGCGGTACTCGATCTTCTCGGTGCCGCTCTCGACGACGCAGCACCCCACGAGGCTCCGGGTTCGACACTGCTGATCGAGGCCAAGGGCCTCGTCGAATCGCACCTGTCCGATCCCTCGCTGTCCACGGCCTCTCTCGCTGCGCGCCTGCATATCTCGACGCGCTACCTACAGAAACTCTTCGAGTCCGACGGTCGCACGGTGGCGGGCTGGATCAGATCCAGGCGGCTCGATCGCTGCCATCGCGATCTCCGCGACCCTCGATTCGCCGCGGACAGCATCGGAACCATCTGTGCGCGTCACGGTTTGATCGATTCCTCGAACTTCTCGAAACTGTTCAAGGAGACGTACGGGATGTCGCCGCGGGAGTATCGCGCCGTGTGAGGGCACCCCAAGGTCCTTCTTACCATCCCGGCTAGCCTGCAGCACTGATAATCGCAGCGACAGTTCGGCAGTCGTATCTGAATCTCGATGTGCCCAGAGAGGCCAAGGTTGTGAAACTAGTAACGTGTCAATCGATTGACCCCAGACGAAATGGTTGAAAAGAACGCACCGACATCGCACATGGCACACCCTGATGCTGACGTGTAACGATAGCATCAGACTCGCGGAACACGACCCGCAACGCTTCTCCGAAGCCATGGGCTACGGCGTGCCACGGCATGTTTACCTGCGATCGTGGGATAGCATCCAGCCTCTGCGCTCTGAACGGCTGTCCGGTCCGGACAACCAACGCTAAAGCCGGCCGGAAGGATGACATTGTGGCGAACTTGGCCAAAGATCGCCGACGTGGAACTGCTTGGCGCATATGGGACCTTCATATCCATACGCCTGCCTCGATTGTGCAGCACTACGGTGCCGACACGGCAGAAACCTGGGAACGGTTCATCACCGAACTTGAGGCACTTCCACAGGACATCACCGTCATCGGGGTCAACGACTATTGGTTCCTGGACGGTTACCGGCGCGTGCTTGACGCTAAACAGAACGGAAGGCTTCAGAACATCGAAGCCATTTTCCCCGTAATTGAAATGCGGCTAGACCACTTCGGCGGAACGGAAGGGCACCTCTCAAGGGTCAATCTCCACGTAGTTTTTGATCCTGCCCTCGATGCCGATCTGATCCAAGCGCAGTTCATAGCTGCCTTACAGCCAAAGCTCACCCTGTCACCAGGCCATGCAGACAGCGGATGGCAGGGGATTATCACCAAAGAATCCTTGACCGATCTGGGACGAAGCATCAAGGCCACCGTGCCTCCGGGTGAACTATCAAGGTATGGATCAGATTTCATTGAGGGATTCAATAACATCAACGTCAGACTACAGGACGTTCAAACAGTTCTAAGCGGCGCATACTTCAAGGGTAGAGCTTTAGTTGGAGTGGGAAAGACCGAGTGGCGAAACATAAAATGGAACGATCAATCGATAGCTTCTAAGAAGAATGTTATCAACTCAGCAGATTTTGTCTTCACGGCTTACGCAGATACTGCGCGATGGCAGGGGGATGTTGCAGATCTAAGAACCAGCAACGTAACCCACAAGGTCCTGGATTGTAGCGACGCGCACTACTTCTCCGACGCGGACGAGCAAATGCGCCTCGGCGCATGTCAGACTTGGATGAACACCACGCCCACTCTGGCCGGTTTGGCATACGCGCTCGGAGAGTTCGACCGTCGCGTGTATGTCGGCCTTGAGCCGCCCGCACTCTCCCGCATCCGCAGAAATCCGGAGCGTTTCATTTCACGAGTAATCGTTGATTCAGATAGCAGCGTGCATGACCTCTTCGCACATGAGCTTCCCCTCAATTCAGGTTTCGTGGCTGTAGTCGGAAATAAGGGACAAGGGAAATCAGCTTTGTTGGACTGCATAGCTCTTGCAGGAAACTCATCCCGCAGCGGAGAATTTGCATTCCTAAGCAAGTCCAGATTTCTCAGCGCGTCTAACCACAAGAGCGCAAGCGAATACAGTGCTGAACTTTTCTGGGTCACAGGGACTTCTCGACGAGTGAAGCTGACAGAATCGCATGATCGAGCGGCTCCCGTCTCGGTCGAGTACCTGCCGCAGATGTTTGTCGAGCGCGTCTGCAACCTCGACCCCATGACTGACGACACCGATGAGTTTGAACAAGAATTGCGAACTGTCCTATTTACACACATCCCAGAGAGTGAGCGAGTTGGGCAGAAGACTTTTGACGCGCTTCTGACGCAAAAGACTCAAGCTTCAAGGGATGACATCGTAGGTTTAAGGGACGTTTTGCACAACAGTATTCGCGCCTACATCGCCACTACCTCCTTCAGGTTCGAGAATAAAGCTTCCGAAGTTCAGAGCCGCCTGGATCTTAAAGCGGCCGAGGTCGATGCCGCAAAGCGCGCTGTTGCCGCAGCAAAAGCGGCGCTCGCCGAGATTGATCTGGAGGGCGGGGACGACGGGGAACTTGCGGCCTTAAAGGAACGGTCGGACGAAATCGAAGCTGAACGATTGCAACTCTGGACCAAGCTTGACGAGAACGGACGACAGCAGGCTGCTTTACTACAGCAATTGTCGGCATTGGAGGCCCTCGCGCACAGGACCGAGGCGATCCGCGCCAGCATTTTCCAACTTAACGTCGATGCGGATGAGGTACTAGACGGTGACGAGGGCACCTATCTCACCCTGACAATCGACAACGCCCGTTGGGATTCTCGAAACCTGGCAGTCGAAAGCACCCTGGCCAAGCTGAACGCGGAGCGTGAAGCCCTTGAGGAGGCCATCGAGGCTCAGGATCAAGTTCGACGGGAGAACGCAGACGCACTCGCGGCTGCAGACACTGCTCGGGAAAGAGCACGTCAGCACGTCTTGCAATCAGAGGAACGGGTTGCCGTTCTCACCGGCACCGAAGACGATGGCGAGAGTCTTGCAGGTCTCAACGCCCTCCTCCAACGCATCAACGAGACCCCAGCCAAGATCGGCGGCCTTCGAGAACAGATTTTGGCAGGGTCGAAGCTAATCTACGAAGTTCTGCAACAGCAGCTCGCGGCCGTTAAAAGCCTCTATCAACCAGCGTCGGACTTCATCGCTAGGTCCTCGGTAGTCAGAAATGCGGGACTTGAGTTCAATGCAGAACTACGTGTCCTCCCGTCGTGGAGAAGCGTCTCAGCAGGACTGGACGGACGAAAGAACGGTGACTTTACCGACTGGCTTACCGAGCTTCCCCAAAGACTCGAAGACACCAGCTGGAAGCAACTCGCCGATGAATTGTCAGACGCGCTGAATAGGCTGGAGCGTGAGCGGGGGGAAGTCGAAGGCGAGTTACGAGATCCGGCCGACGCGCTGCGGGGCACCAAGACACTCGACAGTTTTCTGATGAGTATGTTCAACCTGGACTGGCTCGAAGTGCGGTTCGGACTCACGGGTGATGGGCAGCCGCTGTCCCAGTTGTCGCCCGGTCAGCGCGGGTTGGTTTTAGCGCTCTTTTACCTTGTTGTCGACCGTCGGACGACACCCCTACTGTTAGACCAACCCGAAGAAAACCTTGACAACGAAACCATCGCTTCTAAATTGGTCCCCGCGATACACGAAGCAGCCGGACGGCGCCAAACGATCGTAGTCACACACAATGCGAACCTTGCTGTTGTCGGTGACGCCGATCAGATAGTTCACTGTCAGATGCAGGATAAACGATTTACTCTCAGCAGTGGCAGCATCGCCGAGCTCGACGTGGCCAAGTTCGCGCTCAACATATTGGAAGGAACCAAGTCTGCATTCGATAATCGGCGACACAAGTATGAAGCATTCCCATCGCTAAATTGATTGAATCCGACTTGGCCTTGTAGCGTTCACAAGTGTCTAGTCCCCCGACTTGTATAGACACCCCGTCGATTCTTTGCATCGTCGTTCTATTACGTACAGGCTCGTCTTGCAACACCTGTCGTATCAGCGCTCTCAGGGCATCAACCACGACAATCGCCACCGACGAACATGTCCGGAGTGACCAACCCGACGCACGCGCGGTCGAGGCTCCACTGCGTCAGCTGGCGAAGGAGTTGTGCGAATTCCTCAGGATCAGATCCGAGGCCCGCTCACCGACCATGATGGACGGCGCGTTGGTGTTGCCCGATGGCACCGTGGGCATGATCGACGCGTCCGCGACCCGCAGCCCCTCGACGCCACGCACTCGAAGATTGGCTCCGACAACAGCATTAGGATCCGAGTCCGCACCCATCTTGCAGGTGCCGACCTGATGGTGGTACGTGCCGGCGGCCTGTCGAACATAGGCCCGCAGGTCGTCGCGTGTGCGCGCACTCGGCCCCGGAGCCACCTCGGCCTTCCGCCACGGCGCGAACGCGTCGGAGGCACCGATCTCACGGCAGATCTCCACCGCGTCGACCATCGCTTCGAGGTCGTACGGATCGGCCAGAATGTTCGGATCCGCCAGTGGCAGTTCACTCGGGTCCGAGGACGCCAACCGCAACGTCCCGCGCGAGCGGGGAGCGACGATGCCGGGTGCGATGGTGTAGCCGTTCTCGGGCACCGGGTATCCGTCGGCCGGGTACGGAATGTGCATGAACAGGGGCTGCAGATCCGGTGCAGCGCCGGCCCATCCATTGCTGCGGGCGTAGAGCTGCGCCTCGAGCAGATTATTCGTACCGGCTGCGAGCGGCGCGAGGGACTCGTAGATGTTGCTCAGCAGCAGGTGGTCGTGCAGATTCTCGCCAACACCCGGCAGGTCCACGACCGTGTCGATCCCGAGTTCGGCCAAGTGCGCGGCGGGTCCGATTCCACTGAGCAGCAAAGTCTTCGGTGATCCGAGAGCTCCACCGCAGAGGATCACCTCGTGATCCGCGAACGATCGCTCCACCTCGGAACCCCCGCGGCTGTACTCGATTCCCACCGCACGGCCGTTCTCGAGAACCACCCGGTGAACGAGTGCCCCGGTGGTGACGGTCAGGTCAGGATGCCCGATCACCGGGCCTACGAAGCTCTTCCACGCACTCATCCGTTCGCCGTCGCGTGTAGTGGTGTGGTTGTAGCCGGCACCCACCATCTCGTCGGCGTTGAAGTCGTCGATCAGCTTGTGCCCGTGTTCGACGGCCGCGTCGACGAAGGCGGCCGCCAGTGGATGCGGGGTACCCATGATGGACACCGGCAGTGGCCCGTCGCCGCCGTGGAACTCGTTGGCCCCTAGTTCGTGCGACTCCGAACGCTTGAACAGCGGCAGCACGTTCTCCCAGGCCCACCCGGCATCGCCGGTCGCGGACGCCCACCCGTCGTAGTCGCTGGAATGCCCTCGTACGTAGATCATTCCGTTGAGGGACGAGCTGCCGCCGAGTACGCGTCCACGCGGCCAGAAGATCCGCCGATCGTTGGCGTGCTTCTGCGGGGTGGTGAACAGTCCCCAGTCCTGTGATCCGCCGAGCAGCGTCGGCCAGCCCTGGGGTGAGTGGATCGCCGGGTCGGTATCCACCGGTCCGGCTTCGATCACGTGCACGGTGTGCCCGGCATCGAGCAAGCGCCGCGCGATGACGCTTCCTGCTGATCCTGCTCCCACTACGATGTAATCCGTCGACATGCGCTGCCTCTTTCTGTTGTGACCGTCGACACAACAGTGGCCGAATCCGCGAACACAAACATGTCGCTGAGCGCACACATTCTGGGGCAGATGCGCACCACCATGAGCGAGCTCGGTCAGAAGGCCATCGGCGCCATTCCCAGGATCATCAATGCGGAACCTGCCGTCACTCGTCGTCCGGGCGGGTTGGTGCGCAACAGGTGGATCGTCACGGCCATCCACCCCACCAGGAGTAGCGCGGCGATGACCCTTGGATCGGCCTCGACTCCGTGCCGGTGCCGCGTCGTCGCCTGCGATTCCGCGTGGGAGTGCATGGGCGGCAGCATCATCAGTAGTACGGCCATGCAGGTCAGGTCCACCGCGCATGGAATCGATCGGGTTCTGTTCGGCACGTCTGCGGTGACGTGTACGGCAACCGCGACGAGAGCGAGTATCGATATCAGCGCCATGGATGGGTCGGTACCGAAGGCCACCATGGAGGCCATGACGATGCCCATGCAGAGGTGAGCCCACCGCACCCGCCCCGTGTGCTTGCCACGTCCGAGCAGCGGGAGAACAGCACCCACTGCACCGAGCGCCATCAGCACCGTCATGACCATCGGTGTCAGACCTCCGTCGTCTCGAGAGTTCGGCTCCGAGTCGCTCGTGCCGTCATTGTTCCTCCCACGAAGAATGCCACGACGACGATCAACAGAAGGGCGGCGAGCACTCCCGAACCGCCGATCAGCAGTGTGAAGTTGTCCAGCACGAGGCCCAGAATCGCCACCAGGCCAAGAGTTCCCAGCGCAGGCGCGACGACGGTGTGCCAAGTCCGTGTGTCCACACTCGATCGACGGAAGAACGCGATGATGGCGCCGCCGGTGAGGATCATCAGAACCAGGATGCTGACGGTAGCCAGTCCTGACATCCAGGTGAACAGTTGCAGCACCGGGTCTGCGCCCGCCACCGCGAAGACCGCGAGAACCACCGCGGCCGAGGCGGTCTGGAACAGTGACCCCATGTGCGGGGAGCCGTGCCGGGAGTGGGTGCGCGCCAACAACGAGGGGGCGACGCCCTTCCGGGCCAGTGCGAAGACGTACCGACCGATTGCGTTGTGGAACGCCAACAGAGCGGCGAAGAGACTGGTGACCAACATGATTTCCATGATGTCCGCCGACATCGGGCCCAGGTACTGGGCGGCAGCGGCGAAGGTCAATCCCGCCGTGTCGTCGGCAGCGGCCTGCGCGACGGACGCGCTGCCGAAGGCGAGCACGACGGCCCAACTCGACACCGCGTACACCAGTCCGATGGTGACGACAGCGGCGTAGGTCGCAATCGGAACGGTGCGCGTGGGGTTACGCGCCTCCTCGCCGTAGATCGCGGTGGCCTCGAAACCGATGAACGAGGCGATTGCGAACATCAGGGCGATTCCCGGTGATCCGCTGAAGAAGGCCGAGGGAGTGAACGATTCGACGTCGATGCCCG
>NZ_LVCU01000536.1:0-6070 GCF_001647185.1 Rhodococcus sp. EPR-147 | reverse complement strand
ACCGAGATCGATGCTGCGGTAGCCGAGCAGCGCCACGATCGCGACGAGACCGAGCGCCCACAACCACCACGGCAGGTCGGGTCCGCCGTACTTCACGACCAGGCTGTCGACGGTCGATGCGGCGAGGCCGTAGATACCCGCCTGAATGGCGGTGTATGTCAGCAGCGCGAGACCCGCGGCACCGACGCCCATGGTTCTCCCGAGCCCCTTCTCCACGTAGGCGTAGAACGCACCGGTGTCCACCATGTGTCGGCTCATGGCCGCGTACCCGACGCTGAAGATCAGCAGGACGACCGCCGCGACGATGTAGGCGAGCGGAGCGCCCGCTCCGTTACCTGTGGCTATCATGACCGGCAGGGCCCCACCGATGGCCGTCAGCGGCGCTGCAGCGGCGATGACCAGGAACACGATTCCGACGACGCCGATGGATCCGCGGAGCGCACCTGCCGTCGAATTCGATTGCGTTTCAGACATTCTGCTCACCGCTCGCGCAGCTCGAGGCGGCGCAGTGCGCAGAACTCGAGCGCGGCACGTCGAGGGTGGGGTTGCGATCGAAGAATCCCGCGGGCTTCAGTTTGAAGCCGGTGTAGTCCACCGGCATGATCGGCCAGTCCTCGGGTCTCGGGAAGTGGGTGAGCCCGAAGGTGTGCCACAGCACGATGTCCTCGTCGACGAGGCTACGGTTCGACGCCACGAATGCCGGCAGACCCGCTCCCCCATGATGCTGGTTGACGAAATCGCCTGCGGCATAACGTTCGCTTCGGTCGAACTGCGTCACCCAGAGATGCTTGGTGGCGAACGTGGCACGTCGCGCGATCGACGAGTTGTCGTCGGCCAGCAGCAATGGCTGGCCTTCGGGGTGCAGCGTGTATCCGACGGGCTTTCCGAGCCGGCTCAGCGAGGTCGGATTGGTGACGTGCCAGACGCGGCCCACCGTGCCGTCGGCGATACGTTGCGCCTCGGCTTCCGTGGCCAGTGGGGTGTGTTGCAGAGCAAAGGCATTGCCGTGCAGGTTGTCCGGTCCCATCGGTACCCGGCGGGTCTCGATCTCCTCGACGGAGTTGCCGATACCGTCGACCATCATGTCGAGTCGCGCACTGAACAGATGCTGGTGGCACGGCGCTCCGAGTCCCGGGGCGATCTCTGTTGCGTAGGGGTAGTCACCACCGGGATGCCCGGACGTGAATACGATTCCGGTTGCTTTGACCTCGAATTCGATGGTGCCGTCGAGGTAGAGGTACCAGAAGAATCCGTAGTCGTAGTTGCCGATGGTGGTGAAGAAGGAGATCACGAGTCGGCGCTGGCGGCGGGTCTCCTGCGAGCCCGACCACAGATCGGTGTGCTTCCAGAGCACTCCGAAGTCCTCCTCGTGCATGCACACGGCGTTGGTCAGCGTTTTCGGGTTGCCGAATTCGTCGGCGATCACGGCGTCGAAGTACGTGATATCGCCGACGCAGTCGCACCCGAGTTCGAGTGAGTTCGCGTACCGTCCCACCAGATACTCACCGGTGTCGAAGTAGTTCTGCCACGACCGAACCGGGGACGGATCTCCATAGGGGACAACCATTTCGGCGATCGAAGCGCGGTGAACGATCGGGCGCACGGTACCCCGGTCCTCGAACCCGATCTGGTGCAGCACCAGGCCCTCACGCACATCGAAGCCGACCCTGAAGGACCACTTCTCCCAGTCGACGCGATTGCCCCGAACCGTGAAGCTCGGGCCGTCGGGTTGAGTGATCTCGATCGGCTTCTGCGTGGTGCGCAGCGGGCCGGTGACGGACAGATCGTCGAAGTTTCCCGACTCCTCCGGAATGGGAACCGCACCCAGGTCGACGACCTTGTCCACCGTCCGATTCATCACGTCCACGAAGGCGACCAGACCGTCGATGGGATGCGCCCACGCATGATCGGCCGGGTAGTCCTGACGAAAGGCCAGGCCGCGCAGGATGCGTCGACCATGCTCGCCCGGGTAGTCGAACACCCCTGCTGACAGGGGTGCCACTCGTACGTGTGCTACGTCCAGTCCGCGCGCGGCCAGCGCGGCAAGCCAGTCCGGATCGGTGGAGAGCACGCTCTCGACGAGCTCGAATTCCTCGTCGAGCACCGGCATCTGGCCGTCACGGATCGCGTCGAGCCGCGTGGAGCCGATCACCTGACGCTCGTCGAGAGAGACGAGAAGATCGACGGCATCGGGTGTCGAGATGTCGTGCAACAGCACCCGGAAGGTACGTCGGGTGGTCGGTTCGGCGGCGTACAGCTCGGCCTTGTCCGGTTCGTCCAGTCCGACGTAGACGAACCGGGTTGCAGCAGTGACGAATCCGGCGGCATCGACGACATTCCGAACCTGTGCGATCTCGTCTTCGGTGGGCAACGACAAGGCGTGGTCGATTGCGTGGGGCGTGAGGGTTGGCATGGATGTTCCTCGAGGTCGGGTGTTGGTTCTACAGACGTTGAATAACGAAGGCATGCGGGCAGGGCCGAATCGCCCGCCCGCAGGGTGGCTACAGCTGAGCTATGAACCGGTCGAGCATCTCGAACTGCCGGTCGGCAGTGGTGTCATCGGGAGTGAGCACGCCGAGAATCTGCATACCCATCATCATGTTGAGCAACGTTTCGACGGCGAGATCGACGTCGAAGTCGCCGGCGTCGCCTTCTGCGCGAGCCTGCTCGAGAAACTCCGCCATCCGCGCCCGCCACGACACCAAGGATCGACGGTTCGTGTCGTCCATGTGCTCGTCGTACATCGCGCGTTGCCACAGCGAGACTGCAATTCTCGCCTCGAGCAAAGTCTCTTCGGTCGTCGGCATCACTTCTCGGCAAAAGATGCGGAGGGCATCGAATCCCGTTGCATCGCCGAGAGCTTCGTCGATACGGCGGTTCGTTGCCTCGAAGACGTGCTCGAATGCGGTGCGGAGAATCTCGTCCTTGCCCGCGAAGTAGTGGCTCAGTGCACCGTTCGTGTATCCCGCCTCGGTCGCGATGTCCCGCATGTTCGCGGCATCGATCCCCTTGGCAGCGATCAAACGCCAGGTTGCCGCAGTGATCGCGCGGCGGCGTTCGTCGTGATCCACGAGCTTCGGCACAGCCCTACGGTAGCGGCTCCCTGCTCGGACCTAGGGTTCGGGCATCGTCATCATCGCCTTCCGATCCGTTCGGACGTTGTTCTACGTCCGTTGAACTAAATCTTCCGACCTGCTCGTTACGAATCGCGCTTCCGTCGGTAAACACCGCGTTACCCCACGTGAGCGGAACTTCGACCCCTGCTACGAGGTTCCGCTCACCTGGGTCGTTCCGCAGGCTCCACTCCCGCTCACCTGCGTCAGCTCTACAGAACGATCGTGACGACTTTTTCCTCGGTGTTGGCCTCGATACCGGCCCATCCGAGTTCACGGCCCGTGCCACTGGATTTCATGCCGCCCCAGGGGAGGGCGGGATCGATTGCGGCCCAACCGTTCACCCACACCGCGCCGGATCGAACCTGCGCAGCAAGGGTGTGCGCCCTCGACACGTCGCGGGTCCAGATGCTCGCGGCCAGTCCGTACACCGTGCCGTTGGCGATGGCGATGGCCTCGTCGGCGGTGTCGAACGGAATCACCGTGCCGACGGGGCCGAAAATCTCCTCCTGCGCGATCTTCATGTCGTTGTCCGCGTCGGTGAAGATCGTCGGCTCGACGAAATACCCTGCGCCGTCGGGCCGGCCGCCACCCGCCGCCACTCGCGCTCCACCGTCGCGTCCGGCCTGGATGTACCCCAGAACGCTGTCGCGCTGCTTCGCGTTGACCAGCGCACCCATCGTCGTCGACGGATCGAACGGATCACCCAGAACCTGAGCCGACGCCGCAGCGGCCAGACCGTCGACCACCTGCGAGTACAGCGAGCGATGCACCAGAACCCGCGTACCGGCCGCACACACCTGGCCCTGGTTGAAGAACAATCCCATCGCGGTTCCGTTGATCGCCGCCTCGAGATCCGCGTCCTCGAGAATGATCTGCGGGGACTTGCCGCCGAGTTCGAGCGTGGTCCGCTTGAACGTATCTGCAGCTTTCTTGGCGATGAGCTTGCCGACCCGAGGGCTGCCGGTGAAGCTGATCTTGTCTACGTCCGGATGCCCGACCAACGCGTCGCCGGTCACTTCTCCAAGTCCTGGAACAACATTGACCACTCCGGCAGGTACTCCCGCCTCGTCGATCAGACGAGCCAGATGCAGGATGGACAACGGCGCATCCTCCGGCGGCTTGACGACCACGGTGTTTCCGGCGGCCAACGCGGGCGCGAGCTTCCACGCGGCAATCATCAGCGGGGTGTTCCAGGGAACGATCATGCCGATGACGCCCACCGGCTCACGGACGGTGTACGAGTGCGTCGGCTGCCCGAAGTAGCCCGCAGTGGGGATGGAGCTGCCGGTGATCTTGTCGGCCCAGCCGGCGAAGTGCCGGAACGTGGCTGCGGCATTGGGAATGTCGAGCATGGCCGGTTGACCCACGGGCTTGCCCACGTCGAGAGCCTCGAGCCGGGCCAGTAGGTCCCCGTCACGTTCGATGAGGTCGGCAATCCGGTTGAGCAGCTTCCCGCGCACTGCTCCGGGCGTCGCGCCCCACTCACCACCGAGCTGGGCACGGGCGGCACGCACCGCTGCATCGACGTCCGACGCGGTGGCTGCAGCAACCTCGGCGAGTGGCTGTTCCGTCGTGGGGTTGATGTCGGTGAACGTGCCTCCGTCGGAAGCGCCGTGCCACTGCCCCGCGATGTAGAGCTCGGTGGCGGTGTCGGTCGGCAACGACGGTGCGGCCGATTCCTGGACTGCAGTCATGTGTGTTGGCTCCTTCTCGGGTGCCGATCGCGGCACCTGTGGCGTGTCCGGTCCAGACTGCGCCCGGACAGGCGAGAAGGTCTTGTGTGATCGCGCACACATTGTGCGGTAGATGCGCACCGCCGATCGACCTCCTCGCGTGACGATCGTGTGTCGAGACACCCGGCCTCGGTTACCGCCGTGTTTCACCGCCCTGGCATGCGACGGAGAGTCAATTATTCCGACACATCGAGGCCATCCATCGGCCTCTCAGCAGGCAAAACTGGTGCCCTCCCACACGAAAGGCCCGCAATGACACACCACCAGTTTCGCGCCGCGGCAGTCCAGGCCGCGCCGGTATTTCTCGATCTCGACGCCTCGATCGACAAGGCGGTCGGCCTGATCGAGGACGCGGCCCGCGCCGGAGCCGAACTCATCGCGTTTCCCGAGACCTACCTGCCCGGCTATCCCTGGTACATCTGGCTCGACGCACCGGCGTGGGGATTTCAGTTCACGCAGCGCTACTTCGACAACTCACTGGAGTACGGAACACCCCAGGCAGCTCGAATTGCGCAGGCCGCCAAAGACAACCACATCATGGTCGTGATGGGCCTGAGCGAGCGATACAAGGCCAGCCTCTACATCGCCCAGTGGATCATCGACGCCGAAGGCAAGACCGTCGCGATGCGCCGCAAGCTCAAGCCGACTCACGTCGAACGCACCGTGTACGGCGAGGGTGACGGCTCCGACCTATCGGTATACGACACCGACCTCGGACGCGTCGGCGCACTGTGCTGCTGGGAGCACCTGCAACCGTTGTCGAAGTACGCGATGTACGCCCAGAACGAGCAGGTGCACATCGGTGCCTGGCCCAGCTTCTCGCTCTACACCGGCGCGGCCTACGCCCTCGGGCCGGAGGTCAACACCGCTGCCAGCCGCATCTACGCCGTCGAAGGCGGCTGCTTCGTCATCAGTCCCTGCGCGACCGTCTCCCCCGAGATGATCGACATCATGTGCACCGACGACGCCAAGTGCGCGATGCTCACCGCAGGCGGCGGTCATGCCCGCATCTTCGCGCCCGACGGCCAACTGATGCACGAGCCGCTCGCACCCGACGCGGAAGGCATCGTCTACGCCGACATCGACACCAGCCTCATTTCGATCGCCAAGGCCGCCGCCGACCCGGCCGGCCACTACTCCCGTCCCGACGTGACACGGTTGTGGCTCAACAAGACTCCGGGCGACCGCGTCGTGTCGGGAGCGCAGCCCGTCGCGAACGCG
>NZ_LVCU01000535.1:0-3128 GCF_001647185.1 Rhodococcus sp. EPR-147 | reverse complement strand
TGAACTCGAGTCGGCAATTCCCGCCCATCTCGTCGTTCCCCGGTCGTGTCCGCGTCGCACACCCGAGGGCTACCAGCCACCCTTCCCGTCGTACGTCGCCCGCTTTCCGGTATCCACCGAACGAGTCGTAATGGGCTACTTCGGAATACAGGGCATGCCCGACGCTTCCCCGTGGGGTGACGAGGGTCCCTTCCGAAGGGACCGAGCCCGCTACACCGACGAGGAGGGCATCGACACGACGGTGTTCATCGGCTACTGGGACGACGTCGCAGTGTTCGACCGCTGGTTCGATACCGTCGGTCGGCACTGGACCAGCGTCGGAGGCCGCTTCGTCGAAATCATCAGACCGACCGTCGACCGCTACGAGACGCTCTTTTCCTCCACCGGCCGCATGGAAGGTGTTGCCACTCTGACGGATTCGCTCAGTGGTTTCATCGAGGAACATGCCTACTGGGGTGGGGTCCGGGATCGAATCCCGTTGTCGCAGAGCGACTCACTTGCTCCCAGCGGGAAGCCTCAGGTCGTACGCGACGGCGACAGAGTCACCATTGTGCCGCAGGAGAACATCTGCCTCATTCGATCCGGGCAGGACTGGGTCGATACGGTCGGGTCCGAACGAGAGATGTACCTGCGGGACGTCGAACCGGTGTTGCGCGCCGGCATGGACTTTCTTCGCGACGACGGCCTGGACATCGGTTGCTTCGCCAACCGGTACATGACGGTGGTCGACGACAACGGCGTCGATACCGACAAGTCCTTCGGCATGAGTTGGTGGCGCAGTCTGAGCGACCTCGAAGCATGGGCCGAGTCGCATCCGACGCATGTCGCCATCTTCGGTGCCGCGCTGAAGTATCTGTCGACGATGGGGCCCGCTGCGTCGCTGCGGCTCTATCACGAGGTGACCGTCGCGGCGGCGGACGAGCAGTACTTCGAGTATTTCGGCTGCCACGACCGCACGGGTCTACTGCGTACCGCTGCGGAGCGTTCTACCCTGTGAGGAGACGGGAGGTACCTGACATGGCCGATCCGCTGCGCACCGACTCCGTCGATCTGGCCGACAGCGTCGATTTCTGGACCGCTGCGGTCAGTCGAACGTACGTCGATCTCGAGTGCACGATTCCCGAGAACGCGTCGGCCATCACCGGGCATATCGAGTCCACCGGACTTGCGACTCTCGGATTGTCGCGAGTGTCTGCAACAGCTCAGACCGTGCTGCGGACGCCCGCAGGTATCTCCCGAACCAGTGACGACTACTTTCTGGTCAGCGTCCAGACGTCGGGGACCGGGTTCGTCGTGCAAGACGACCGAACGGCGGTCCTGCAACCGGGAGACTTCGCGCTCTACGACACCACCCGGCCGTACAGTCTTCGCTTCGACGACCCGTTTGCCCAGTACGTGCTGATGCTCCACGGCGCAACACTGCGAACGCTCGTCCGGGACACGGGTTCGCTGACCGCGCGGGCGGTGTCCGGACGGCAAGGCGCAGGGAAACTGCTCGTGAGCATGATCTCGACGATCATGGACGACGCCGACATGAGTACCGCGTCGGCCGAGGCCGTGTCGCAGAGCGTCGAGTACATCCTGGTCGCAGGCCTGGTCGGGCTGACCGGGGTGGAGAAGCCTGCACCCTACGCAGCCTCCGAGAGACTCGGCGAGATCAAGCGTGCGATGACGGCGCGGCTCAGAGATCCGGACCTGACAGTGACGGAAGTGGCGGCCTCCCTGCACTTGTCGCTGAGTACCGTGCATCGAGCGTTCGCCGGCGAACCGTGCACCGCCAGTGAATGGATCTGGATGCAGCGACTCGACGGCGTCAAACGGGCTCTGTGCGAACCCCAGAATTCCCGCACCACGATCGGAGCCCTGGCGGCGTCCTGGGGGTTCACCGACCCGGCCCACTTCAGCCGCGCCTTTCGGGCGCGCTTCGGGTGCACTCCCAAGGAGTTTCGCGACACCAACCGCGGGTGAGCTCAGATCCCGAGCGACCCGGCCAGTGTCGGCCAGCTCTTGGGCAGTTGTTCCACCCAGTAGGGCCAGGAGTGTGTTCCGGTTTCGGTGAAGTCGAACGTCGCGGGGATGTTCAACTGGCTCAGTCGATCCGCAAGTCGATGGGTGCAGTAGTTCGCGCCCACCTCGATGAGACCACCGACCACCACCACGTCGAGCGCCGACGCGCTGTCGAAACTTTCGTGGCGACCCGGTGCTCCCGTTCCCACCGACACATACACGTCGGTGCCGCGCAGGCTTTCGGCATTGACCACCGAATCATGTTGCGCCCAAGCAGGATCGAGAGGACCGCCCCACATGTTGTCGGCATTTCCGCCGAATGCTCCGACGATCGCGCGGATACTCGCCTGCCCCATGGGCTCCGAGGAGGCGAAACACCCGCTGTACGACGCCACCCCGGAGTAGACATCGGGATTACGTGCGGCCAGCATCATGGCCGACTGTGCACCCATCGACAGCCCGGCGATCGCGTTGCGTCCGTTGCCGTCCACGGCCGCGTCGATCAGCGGAGGAAGCTCCTCGGTCAGGAACGTTTCCCATTGATAGCGGCCGAGTTTCGGATCGTCCCGTTGCCAGTCGGTGTAGAAGCTGCCCGGTCCGGCCAGCGGCAGCACGACGTTGACGTTCTTGTCGGCGAAGAATTCGGCCGCACCACCCTTGCGGAGCCACATGCTGTTGTTCGGATCCTCTTCGCCGATTCCGCTGAGCATGTACAGCGTCGGCCGCGATCCGGTCTTCGCTGCCGGAGTCAGCACCTGCACGTCGACAACGGCCCCCATCGCAGGCGATTCCACACTCAGCGTGCGCAGGGTGTCGGACGCGATCACGGTATCGACGATGCGGGCGGCCGAGACGGCAGGATCGGCAGACACAATGCCGACCGAGGACAAAGACAGCGCGGCGGCGGCGGCGAACGTGGTGAAGATGCGTCGACGACGCATGGCGATCCTCTCGGGATTTGTCACAGGGCGGGAGTTGTCACAAGAAACTGGCGAATTGCATGGAGCATTGCACAGCAACCGACCGGATGGAACGCCGTACGAACATCCACCCGATTCGGACCGACCGGGACTCTGGCAACACATCACCGCACGAGCATTCACCCTTCTTTGCAACACTTT
>NZ_LVCU01000534.1:0-33533 GCF_001647185.1 Rhodococcus sp. EPR-147 | reverse complement strand
CCACCGAAGATCCACTCGCGCTCGACCGCCAGGTCTGCTTCGCGCTCGCCGTCGCCAACCGCGCCGTGCTGTCGGTGTATCGGCCACTGCTCGAGCCGATGGGACTGACGCATCCGCAGTATCTGGTGATGCTGGCGCTGTGGGGCGAATCGCCGATGTCGGTCAAGGCCATCGGATCGGCCCTGCAACTCGACTCCCCCACCCTCTCGCCGCTTCTCAAGCGTCTGGAGTCGATGGGGTTGCTCACCCGCAATCGAAGTGCCGAGGACGAGCGCGTTCTACTCGTCGCGCTCACCCCGGCCGGGGCCGCGCTTCGCAAGAAAGCCGAGAAAATTCCACCCACCGTCGTTTCGAAACTCGGAGCGTCACTCGCCGAACTCGACGAACTACGACGCGTCCTCACCCGCGTGAACGACGCGGCCATCGCAGCAGGAGCACTGTCGTGAACACTCGTCCTACCCGCACCCGCCCGCGCTTCGGTCAGTGGCTGGGCTACGCCGTCCTCGGCCGCAAACTCCCTGATTCCATGCAGGATTGGGTTCGACGCGACCTCGTCGGCCCAGGAGCGACACCGCGTCACATCCTGCGGTCGATGATCCCGTTCCTGCCGATCTTCATCGGGTTCTTCGTTCTGTTTCCGGGAGCGATCTGGCTACGCGCGTCGATGGTGTTGCTCAGTTTGCTGCTCGCGCTGTTCTACACCGCCGCCTACATGGATCAGAATCGCGCTCGACGCCTCGAGATCCACGGGCTACCGGCCGATCTGAAGAGCCCGAAGAAGATGGCCGAGATGGAACGCGAGCGAGAGAACTATCGCCGCAATCACTGACGCTCTCGGCCGAGCCCGGCGGTGAAGTCGTCGGCGATCATCGCCGCCAAGTCGCGGGTCTTACGGTTGGTGTTCTGCGAAAGCTCGGTCAGTTGCTTGAAGGCAGCGTCTGCGTCGATGCGGTACACCGACATCAGGATTCCGACGGCTCGGCCGATGGACCCGCGGGTGTCGAGCGCAGTCCGTAGTGTCGCGGCCTCGTTGCCGCTTTCCCGAATCAGTTGTTCGCGCACGCGCGAGAGTTCGAGGTGCACTCGAACTCGAGCCACCAACTCTCGGTCGTGGAACGGTTTGACGATGTAGTCGTCGGCCCCGCGCCCGAGACCGTCGAGCACGAAGTCGGTTCCCGCTCGCGCGGTCAGCAGGATCACCGGCACCCGCTGCAAGGCGTCGTCGCGGCGGATCTCGTCCACGAGTTCCAGACCGCTGCGTCCGGGCAGCAGAACGTCGGAGAGCACGAGGCCGGGCATCGTCGATCGAGCGCTGCCGAGTGCGGTCTCGATGTCGCCCGCGGTGGTGACGGACCAGCCCTCGTCGGTCAGCAGGCGCACCAGGTAGTTACGCATGTCGACGTTGTCCTCGACGAGAAGAATGTCCGCACGCTCGGTGGGCACCGTCGTCGAGTCGCTCGCAGCGAAGATCGCCGACACGGAATCGGCGGGTGCGGCCGGCCGTTCGACGGGCGCAGCCGCCTCGGCGGGCAGGCGCGGAACCACGACGGTGAAGGTACTGCCACGGCCCGCTTCGCTCTCGACGTCGATACGACCGCGCAAGACGGTGAGCAGGTCCGATACCAGCGCCAGTCCGATACCGGATCCTTCGATGCTGTGGGCACCCGATCGTTCGACTCGATGGAATCGATCGAAGATCAGCGGCAGGTCGTCTGCGGGGATCCCGAGGCCGGTATCGGCAACGACCAGGCGGACGACGTCGCTCTCGGTCCGCAGGCGCACGGAGATCCGGCCGACCGGCGTGTATTTGACGGCGTTCGCGACGAGGTTGAACACGATCTTCGTCCACATCTCACCGTCGGTGAGGACGACGACATCGTCGTCTGCGTCGACCACGAGCTCGAGACCCTTGCCCGACGCCACCGCCTCGAACAGCGACGTGCAGTCACGCGTCACCGCTCCGAGGTCGGTGGGTTCGAGGCGGGGACGCAGCTGACCGGCATCGGCACTGACCACGTCCAGGAGATCGTCGACCAGTCGACGCAGTCGAGTCGACGCGCGATGAACGACGTCCAAGGACTCACGATCGACGTCGGTGAGCGTCGAGTCGACACTCTCGCGTACCGAATCCAACGGGCCCGCGAGCAAGGTCAGCGGCGTACGGAACTCGTGTCCGACGTTCTCGAGCAGCCGCGTCTTCGCCTCGTCGGCTTCGGCGAGTGCCGCGACGCGTCGCCTCTCCATCTCGAAAGCATGCGAGGCGGTCAGGGCCGTGGACACCCGCTCGGCCACCGCGATCGAGAAGGACACGACGGAGTCGTCGCGGGCGCGAGATTCGTCGACTCCGACCAACAGGGCTCCGATGGGCTGAGCATGTCCCGCGAGCGTCAGCGGAACGATGACCGCCTGCGCGACGGATCCGGCAATCTCGACCGTCGAGCAGGGAACGCGTCCGTCGCACACGTCGAGAACGTGGGCAAGGTCCCAGGTCGCGTCGTCGCAGCCGAGTTCGCCCGAGGTTGCGATGTGATCGAGCTGCCCGTCTTCGGCGAGGTCGCGGCGCAGGTAGGCCGCGACGAGGGGAAACTCGCGGGCCTCGTCACCCAGCGTCTCGACCGCGGCGCGACAGATGCCTACCGGCCCCTCGGTGCCGTCACCCGTCAGTGAGCCCAGGGCGAGCAGCGCGTGCATGCGGCGTTCGCCGAGTACCTGCATCGTGACCTCGGTCGTGGCAACGAACACGCCGAGTACCGTCCGTCCGGCCCCGAAGATCGGGCTGTACGAGAAGGTCCAGTACGTCTCCTCGGGGTAGCCGAACCGATTCATGACGAACAGCTGCCGAACACCGTGCACTGGCTTGCGGTCCTCGACCACGTGAGCGCAGAGACCGCCGACGTCGTCCCATATCTCGGACCAACACTGGCTGGCCCGCTGACCTGCGGCCTGCGGAAACTTGTCCCCGAGAAAATCCGTGTACGTGTGGTTGAAGATCTGCACCAGATGAGGGCCCCACCAGATCAACATCGGGATCGTCGACGGCATGACGGTGCGGACGGCGGTCACCAACTCCTGCGGCCAACTCTCCACCGGCCCCAGATCGGTCGCCGTCCAGTCCAGTTCCCGGAATCGCGCGTCGGTGGCGTTGTCACCCGAAAACAGCTCGTCCAGCTGGGCCGAACTACCATCGGGTTGTGGGGAATTCATCGCCTCGTCCTTCGCACTGTCGTTCCGCTCCAGTCCGGAGGGCGCGATCTCGGCGTCAATACTAGCCGAACGACCGGTATGCAGGCGTTTCGCTGATCCCCCACGGGGGTACTGCCGCGAGCATGCCCCTCTCATCAAGTCTCCCGTACCCCTTGGGCGTCTCTCGTCTGTCGAACGACGGTGCCAACCTTGCCGTCTACTCCGAAACCGCGGACTCGGTGTCCGTGGTCGTGCTGAACGACGACGGAACAGAGCGCAGTACAACACCGTTGACGCTGCGTACCGGCCACGTCTTCCACGATCTGGTTCCCGACGTCACGCCGGGTGCACGCTACGGACTGCGCGTCGACGGTCCATGGGATCCCGCGTCGGGGCTGCGGCACAACTCGGCGAAGTTGCTCCTCGACCCGTACGCCACCGCCATCACCGGTCAGGTCGACTGGAACGAATCGGTGTTCAGCCACCTCCACGCCGAGCCGGAGACCCGCAACGACGAGGATTCGGCCCCGCACATGCCGTATTCCGTTGCCGTGGAGTCGAACTTCGATTGGTCCGGCGACGAGCCACCGCGCACACCACTCGATCGCACGGTCGTCTACGAGGTACACGTGAAGGGCTTCACTGCCACCAATCCCGATGTACCCGAGGATATTCGGGGCACCTACGCCGGTCTGGCGCACCCCGCCGCGATCGCACATCTCAAGCGCATCGGCGTCACCGCGGTGGAGTTGCTGCCCATCCACCAGTTCGTTCAGGACTCGCATCTGCTCGAGGAGGGGCGGCGGAACTACTGGGGCTACAACTCCATCGGCTTCTTCGCACCGCACAACGAGTACAGCAGCAGCGGCGACACCGGCGGCCAGGTGGACGAGTTCAAGGCGTTGGTCAAGACCATGCACGAGAACGGCATCGAGGTCATTCTCGATGTCGTCTACAACCACACCGCCGAGGGAAATCACCTCGGACCGACGCTCTCGCTCAAGGGAATCGACAACGGCTCGCACTACCGTCTGGTCGACGAGGACCGCAGCGCGTACTACGACACCACCGGCACCGGCAACAGTCTCAACGTCGGCCACCCCGCTGCCCTGGCACTGATCCTGGACTCGCTGCGCTACTGGGTGACGGAGATGCACGTCGACGGGTTCCGCTTCGACCTCGCCAGCACGCTGACGCGTCAAGACTCGGACCTGAACGTGCACAGCGCATTCCTGAGCCTGGTACACCAAGATCCGACGCTCGCGCCGGTCAAACTGATCGCCGAACCGTGGGATACCCAGGGCTACCAGGTGGGCGGCTTCCCGGCCCGATGGTCGGAGTGGAACGGCAAGTTCCGCGACGACGTCCGTGACTTCTGGCGCGGCGAGAGCGGCGCACTACCCGCCCTGGCGCAACGCGTCACCGGCAGTCCGGACGTCTACGAGAGCACTCGTCGACCCACGTTGGCCAGCGTCAACTTCATCACCGCACACGACGGTTTCACGTTGGCCGACTTGAACTCCTACGACGACAAGCACAACGAGGAGAACGGCGAGGACAGTCAGGACGGCGAGTCCGACAACCGTTCGTGGGGTTGCGGCGCCGAGGGCCCGACCGACGACGAGGGCGTCAACGCACTCCGGGCCCGTCAGCAGCGCAATCACCTTGCCACGCTGTTGCTCTCGGCCGGCGTGCCGATGATCCTCGGCGGCGACGAGCTCGGCCGGACGCAGAACGGCAACAACAATGCCTACTGCCAGGACAACGAGGTCTCCTGGTTCGACTGGAGCACCGCCGATCAGGACCTCATCGACTTCACCACCCACTTGATCGCTCTACGCGACGAACACCAGGCCTTGCGCCCCACGTGGTTCCGCCACGACAGCGATTCCGACGAGGAAGGTGTCGGACCGGACACCGTCGACTTCTATCGCGCCGACGGCGAGAAGCTCTCCGACGAGGACTGGTCGGACGGCAATGCTCACAGCATTCTTGTCCTCATGCGTGCCGGTGAATCCGATGCGTCGTTCGCGTGGATGGTCAACGCCTCGCCCGGCACCGTGGAATTCACTCTGCCGAAGGGACATTGGACCCAGTCGACCTCGAGCGACCCCGATCAGGCCTACGAGGCAGGCGGGCCGTCGATTCTGATTCGCGAACACTCGTTCACGTTGCTGCAGGGCTGACCCCGCAACAGCCGACAATGGCGGCAGTCCTCGTCACGAGGACTGCCGCCATTGTTCGTTTCAGCTCACCCCGGCGCGCACGTCCGGTGCTCCGAGTCGAGCTGCATCGGCGGTGTCGTCGTCGGGCTGCTCCTGCGAATCCCGTTCTGCCAGAACGCGGAGCCGGTAGTGCTCGATTTCCTCGGCAACATGCTGATCGTCCCACCCGAGGATGGGTGCAACCAGACGAGCCACCTCGATGGCCGCCGCTTCACCACGATCGGGAACCTCGATCGAGATTCGGGTCCGACGGGTCAGAATGTCGTCGAGATGCTGCGCACCTTCGTGACTGGCCGCATAGACCACCTCTGCCTTCAAGTACTCCGGCGCACTCTCGAGAGGCTTTCCGAGCTCTGGATCGGCGTCGATCAACTCCAGCAGCTCACCCATCAGAGTGCCGTACCGACCGAGCAGATGCTCGACGCGTGAGACGCGCATACCGGTGCGTTCGGCCGTCAGAGCGCGGGAGTTGAACGCGCCGAGGTAGCCGTCGGCACCGACGAGCGGAATGTCCTCGGTGACGCACTTCGGTACCGTGCGTTCGAGCCCGTGCACCGCGGAATCGACTGCGTCCTTGGCCATCACGCGATAGGTGGTGTACTTGCCACCGGCGATGACCGTCAGTCCGCGGACCGGGCTGGACACCGCATGTTCCCGGGACAGGGTGCTGGTGGAATCGGATTCGCCGAACAGCAACGGGCGCAGTCCGGCGTACACGCCGACGACGTCGGTGCGGTCCAACGGATCGGCGAGCAACTTGTTCACGTGGCCCAGGATGTAGTCGATATCGCTCTGGCTCGCGGCCGGATGAGCCAGGTCGAGCTTCCAGTCGGTATCGGTGGTCCCGATGATCCAATGACTACCCCAGGGAATGACGAACAGCAGACTCTTCTCGGTCCGCGTGATGATGCCGGTGGCACTGTTGATGCGGTTACGCGGCACCACCAGGTGCACCCCCTTGGAGGCGCGAACCTGGAATTGTCCACGGCCACCGACCATCTGCTGCACCTCGTCGGTCCACACACCGGCGGCGTTGATGACCTGCTTGGCCCGCACCTCGAAGGAACGGCCCGTTTCCAGGTCGCTCGCCACGACGCCGACGACCTTGTCGTCCTCACGAAGGAAGCCCGTGACGCGAGTGCTGTTGGCGCACAACGCGCCGTAGGCGGCCGCGGTACGAGCGAGCATCATCGTGTGCCGAGCGTCGTCGACCTGGCCCTCGTAGAACTTCACCGCACCGCGGATCGCCGAGCGCTTGCCCGACGGGAAGGACTCGAGCGTCTTCTTCTTGCCGAGGTGCTTGTGGTGACTCGGGACGCCGCGTCCGGCACCCATGACGTCGTACACGCCGATGCCGAGCCCGACGTACGGACGGTCGATCACCTTCTCGAGCGGATAGATGAACGGTACCGGGCGAGCGAGGTGCGGGCACAGCTTGTTCAGTACCAGCGAACGCTCCTTGAGCGCCTCGAACACCAACGCGAAGTTGAACTGCTCGAGGTAGCGCAGACCGCCGTGGAAGAGCTTGCTCGAGCGGCTGGACGTGCCGGCCGCGTAGTCACGCGCTTCGAGCAGACCCACTTTCAATCCGCGGGTCACGGCGTCCAGTGCTGTTCCGGCACCGACGACGCCGCCGCCGATCACCAGAATGTCGAGCTCTTCGGCTTCCATCCTCGCCAGCGCATCTGCGCGTGCCTGAGGACTCATGGCCGTTGTGGTGGAACTCATTCTTCATCAACCCAATCGAGAGTTCGTGTTACTGCCTTCTTCCAGCCGGCGTACAACTTCGCCCGCTGGTCTTCGTCCATGGACGGGGTCCATGTCTTGTCCTCGGCCCAGTTCTGGCGAATGTCGTCTTCGCTCTCCCAATAGCCTACGGCCAGTCCGGCGGCGTAAGCCGCTCCGAGAGCAGTGGTTTCGGCCACGACGGGACGGACCACATCCACGTTCAGGATGTCGGACTGGAACTGCATCAGCAGTTCGTTGACCACCATGCCGCCGTCGACCTTGAGCACCTCGAGATCGACGCCGGAGTCGGCGTTCATGGCCTCGATCACCTCACGCGTCTGATACGCGGTGGCTTCGAGAACGGCGCGCGCCAGGTGGCCCTTGTTGACGAAGCGCGTCAATCCCACGATGGCACCGCGGGCGTCCGATCGCCAGTGCGGGGCGAAGAGACCGGAGAAGGCGGGGACGAAGTAGGCACCGCCGTTGTCGTCCACCGACCGTGCGTCGGTCTCGATGTCCGCGGCCGAGGAGATCATGCCCAGGTTGTCGCGCAGCCACTGCACCAACGAGCCCGTCACGGCGATGGAACCTTCGAGCGCGTACACCGTCGGCTGGTCGCCGATCTTGTAGCAGACCGTGGTCAGCAGACCGTTCTTGCTCATCACCTTTTCGGTACCGGTGTTGAGAAGCACGAAATTGCCTGTGCCGTAGGTGTTCTTGGCTTCACCGGGAGACAGGCAGGCCTGCCCGAAGGTCGCTGCCTGCTGATCGCCGAGGATTCCGGCGATCGGCACTCCACTGAACGGTCCGCGCTCACGGCCGGTTCCGTACACCTCGGAGCTCGAGCGGATCTCGGGCAGCATCGACATCGGAATGCCCATGTCTGCACAGATGTTCTCGTCCCACTGCAGGGAGTCGAGATCCATCAGCAGGGTGCGTGAGGCGTTGGTCGGATCGGTGTAATGCAACCCGCCGTCGACACCGCCCGTCATGTTCCACAGCACCCAGGTGTCCATGTTTCCGAAACACAGTTCTCCCGCTTCGGCTTTCGCCCGTGCACCGTCGACGTTGTCGAGGATCCACTTGATCTTGGGGCCGGAGAAGTAGGTGGCCAGGGGCAGACCGGTCTTGGCGGTGTACTTGTTGGCGTCGCCGCCGCCCAGCGCGGTGGCGATGCGATCGGTACGGGTGTCCTGCCAGACGATGGCGTTGTAGATCGGCTTGCCCGTCGCGCGATCCCACACCAGCGCCGTCTCGCGCTGGTTGGTGATACCCACGGCGGCGATGTCCTCGCGCGTCAGATCCGCTGCGGCCATGGCACCGGCCGCGACGGCGCGCACGTTGTCCCAGATCTCCGACGCGTCGTGCTCGACCCAACCGGCCTGCGGAAAGATCTGCTGGTGTTCCTTCTGATCGACCGCGACGACGGTGCCCGCGTGATCGAAGATCATGCAGCGTGAAGACGTGGTTCCCTGATCGATCGCGGCGACGTACTTTCCTGCGAACTCGGTCATGGCTTCTCTCCTGTGGTCTGGGTGTCTGCTGGGAGTCGTGATGGCGGCTCGGGCGTCGAACCTTCTTGTTTGCGTAGGTTCTTTCCGATGAGCAGGTCGTACAGGAACACTCCTATCGGTCCGCCTACGAGAGGTCCGACGATCGGGACCCAGAAGTACAGGCCGCCGTATTGATCTCGCCAGGCTCCACCGTATCCGGTGATGTACGACGCCAGGCGAGGTCCGAAATCTCGGGCCGGATTGATCGCGTAGCCGGCGTTGGTGGCCCACGCGAAACCGATGGCGACGACGATGAGGCCGACGATCAGCGGTGCCATGTTGGCCATCGGCGCGGTGCCGAGCGAATCGGTCACGGCCACAATGAGGAACAGCAGGATCGCGGTGCCGATGATCTGGTCGATCAGCGCCGAGGACACGCTGACCGGCAGAGTTCCGTTACCGGGAAGCGTCGAGAAGATCGTCTGGGTGGCGGTGGTGTGCCCGGGGTCCACTGCGTTGATCATGTCGTTGTAGTTCCAGCGCACCAGCAGAGCGGCCACGAAGGCACCTGCGGTCTGCGCGAGGATGTACGGCGCAACCATCTTCCAGCTGAATCCGCGGAAGAGTGCGAACGTGATCGTGACCGCGGGGTTGAGGTGCGCGCCGGTGATCCGACCCGCGACGTAGATGCCGAACATCACGCCGAGCCCCCAGGCCCAGGCGATCGAGTCGTGGTCTCCGAGACTTCCCGATTCACCGCCCGAGACGACCTGCGCGACGACGCCGACGCCGAACAGAATGAGAATCATGGTTCCGGCGAACTCGGCAGCCATGTGCGCCGGTAGTCCCCATTCCGGTTCCTTACGAGCCATTGTGTAGCCTCCGCAAAGTTGGTGATGCACGCCACATTGCGTGCTGTTTGCCACGGTAGACGGCCTGCACTGCGTTGCACAGCTGATGCACATATGTGCAAAGCGGTCGTACACTGGCGATGGTGACGGACCAACGCATCGCACCCGAATCGGATCTGCGGACCGGCCATGCCACCCAGGCAGCGCGCCTCTACTACTTCCAGGACATGACGATGGCGGCGATCGGCCGTGAGCTGGGCGTATCTCGTTCGACGGTCTCCCGGCTCATCACGTTCGCGCGGGCATCGGGACTGGTGGAAATCAAGATCTCCACCCCTCTCGGTCAGGCACCACGAATCGAGCGGGCTTTCGCCGATCTGTACGACATTCGTGCACATGTCGTCCCCGTGTCGGAAACCGTCGACGAATTGCAGCGCCTCGACCGCGTCGCCACCTTCGCAGGCCGATTGCTGACGTCGTTCTTCGAGTCGGACATGGTGATGGGCGTCGCGTGGGGAACCACCGTCAGCGCCGTCAGTCGCAAGCTCGCACCCAAACGAACCCACAACTCGACCGTCGTGCAGCTCAACGGCGCAGCGAACACCCGCACCACCGGGGTCTCCTACGCCACCGACATCGTCCGAACTTTCGCCGACGCCTACGGCGCTGTGGCGCAGGGCTTTCCGGTTCCCGCATTCTTCGACTACCCCGAAACCCGCCGACACCTGTGGCGCGAGCGGAGCATCAAGCGAGTACTGGAACTGCAGGACCGGATGAACCTCGCCGTGTTCAGCATCGGCGTCATGAGCAGTGCTGTTCCTAGTCACGTCTACAGCGCCGGCTATCTCGAGCGCGAGGATCGAGCCGAGCTACAGCGCGACGGCGTCGTCGGAGACATTGCCACCGTGTTCCTGCGCTCCGACGGCAGCCACGATCGAATTGCGTTGAACGACAGATCGAGTGGACCGAGCCTGGACCGACTCAAGGTGGTGCCGCGCCGAGTCTGCATCGTCGCCGGGGCGTCCAAACTCGATGCACTCACCGCCGCGCTGCGCGGCGGATTGATCACCGACCTCGTCATCGACGACATCAGCGCGGCCCAGTTGATTCTCCGCTCGCGCGGCTGACCCACGTGAGCGGGTAGGAGTGGAGCCTGCAGGAACGACCAAAAGACACCTCGACCCCTGCTACGAAGTTTCGTGCACGTGTGCCTTGCGCTCATCCCATTCTCGTGTCACTCTTTTCTTCATGACAACCGGAAAGGCGGACACCGCCTCCCTCACGTGAGCGCCGTGCCGATGCCGTCGACATTTCCCCGTCGCGGCACATTCAGTGACAATCCCGAAGATTATGCCGAGAGCATTCGCGCAATCTGCGCGCAGCGCGATCGATGGCTCGCCTACGGCCTGAAGGCCGGCCCCTCCGACAGAACAGCCGCGGAATCGGCTGTGGCACAGCTGTATCGAAGATCGGGGCGTCCTGAGCCCAAATTCGTGTGGGTGGCATCTCCTGCAGCCGCCGCCGAATTCATGACATCTCGACCGATAGCGGACAGCGCAGGTGCAGGCTCCCTCATCGCATCACTGCTGTCGAGTTCACGCCGACGAATGGACCAGCGAATCGATCGACGACAGATCGAATGGCCACAGCAGTACTACTACTCCGACAACAATGCACAGCGTGATCTGCAGGCGCGTATCGATGTCGCACGCCGCTCACCGACAGACGCGGCCCGCGCCGGCATCAGTCCCGATCCGATCATTCGCCGAACCGTGCGAAAGTCTCTGCACACCAGCCTCTTCGATGGAGTGGCCACGGCTGTCCGAACCCTCGCTCCGCACCCCTTCGGCACCGTCAGCTGGTACGGACAACAAGAAGCCCATCGCGTCGCCTACTACGACATCTATCGCTCTTTCGGCCTCATGACGTTCGGGCGCGAGGACAACGAGCTTCTCGACATTCAATCCGCCCTCATCGAGTCGACGGGATGGTGGTGGGCGTTCGACGACATCGCAGTGATGTCCGAACGGCCGACGGCTCTGCACACCGAACCGATTCCCGATCCGGTGCACGGCGAAGTGCGACTGCATCATTCGACCTCCCCCGCGGTCGAGTTCGGCGACGGCAGCGGTGTCCATGTCCTGAACGGGACAGTGATTCCCGCTTGGGTGATCCATGATCCGACGGTCGAACGCATCACCGTCGAACGCAACGTCGAGATCCGGCGAAGCGCCATCGAACGGATCGGCTGGGATTCCTATCTGGACCAGGCCGGTTTACGACTGGTCGACACCGACGACGACCCGGGTAACCCCGGCTGCACCCTGCAACTGTTCGCCACGCCCGCTGGATGGGGCGACGAGGGTCGAATACTGCTTGCCGTCAACGGTTCTCGAGAACGAGACGGGGAGCGCCGACGCTACGGGCTTCGCGTCCCCGGCGCGTTCTCGTCCGCGGTCGATGCCGCGGGCTGGACCTACGGTCTGGCCGGAGCCGATTACGGCCGACTACTCCGCAGAACCTGACCCCAACCTGACACCACACCCCGACCACACACCCTTACAACACACCCAAGGTGACAAAACATGAACTCGAACATCACGCTGTCCGCACTGACCGACCTCACCGGCCTCGACGTATTCGACTATCTCGACAAGGAGATCTCCGTGCCCGTCATCGACGGCCTGCAAGCCCAGGGCGATCTGATCGTCGTACCGTACGTACTGCTCGACGGCATAGTCGTCCCCACCGAGCAGACCCGTCGCGAGGATGTGCCCTTGACGGGAATCGAATTGTTGCGCAGCGCTGCGGGCGGCAACCCGCACAGCCTGGTCGCCGACGGCGGCATCTGCACGTGGCTCAGTCCCGTCCACGACGTCCGAGGTCTCGCCCTGGGAATTCTGGCCAACTCGCAGACGGCGTACCTCATTCACCCCGAACACGGAGCCACCGGAATCGCTCCGGGTCGATATGTCATCGGCCGTCAGCGTGAAGGCGGACAGGGCGGCTGGTTCCATGCGCCTCAGTTGATCGCCGACTGAGAACCAGTGGCTCACATCACATTGTTACCGAAGTGCTAGGTCCATCTCACAAAGCAATTTTCGGTAGTAAGTGTGACGTTGTGTACCACTAAGGTTCGCGACATGACTGCTGTCGTCGTTGCGACTCATCCATGACCGGCTCCCCCTCACCGGTCCAGAACCGACTCCTCGGAATCGGTCTCGTCGTACTCATCGTCATGTTCGTCGGGTGGAGCGTCACCTCGTACAACAAGACGTTCAAGGACGTCGTGACGGTCTCCCTCGAGACCGATTCCGTCGGTAACGCACTTCCCCGCAACGCAGACGTCAAGGTTCGCGGCATGATCGTCGGCGAAGTGCGATCGGCGACGACGTCCGGTGGCGTCGTGACCTCGGAGTTGGCCATCGAACCGGACATGGCCGAGATGATTCCGTCGAACGCCACCGCGCGACTGCTGCCGAAGACACTGTTCGGCGAGCGATACGTCGCGTTGGAGTTGCCGGACGGCAGGCCCGGGTCGCCGATCACCGAGGGCACGGTGTTGAAGCAGGATCGCAGCGGCAACGCCATCGAGGTCGGACAGGTTCTCGACGGCCTGTTGCCGCTGCTCCAGGCCGTGCCGCCGGAGGACCTCTCGAACACCCTCGGTGCGCTGGCGCAGGGTCTGAGCGGTCGCGGCGAGGAACTCGGCCTCACGATCGACCGACTCGAGAACATATTTGCCGGGCTCAACACCGAGCTTCCGGCCATTCAGGAGGACCTGCGCGGACTGGCCGACTTCTCGCAGACCTACGCCGACGCGGCACCCGCACTGATCAACGCGCTCGACAACCTGCGGACCACCGGCAACACCGTCGTCGAGAAGCGCCCGGCACTCGAAACGTTGTACTCCTCGGTCACGTCGGCCTCGGGCACGACTGCTGACTTCCTCGACGCCAACTCCGCCGACATCATCGGACTGGCCGCGAACTCACGCGAGGCGCTCGAGGTGTTCGCCGAGTTCTCCCCGGCTGTCGGCTGCACCGTCGCCCAATTCGCCGAGGGTGCCAGACGCGGCCGAATCGTCACCGGCGTCGGCGACGAGTATCCCGGCATCAACGTCTCGATGCCTTTCGTCAACCCGAAGGGGCGGTACCTGCCGAACCAGGACGAACCGCGACTGTTCGAGCAGAACCGTCCCCCGAGCTGCCCCAGCCCCCTCGACCGTTCGGCGGGCGAATACTTCCCGCAGTACCCGGGCGGCTCCCCCAACGACGGCTCGTACCAGGTGCCGTCGAGAAACCCCGGGCAGCAGGACCTTCCGTCACTTCCGGCTCCGCAGCTCTCCCCCGTACCGGCTTCGTACGCGAACTCGGTCACCGAGCAACAGACCTTGGCCGTCGTCTACGGCGGGGCCACTGGAATCGAGCCCGACGCCGTGCCGTCCTGGACCACGACGGTCGGCGCTCCCGCACTCAGAGGAACGCAGGTCACGTTCAGGTAGGACCTACTGATTGAATGGACCGCAGACCCCGTCGACGAGCGCGTCGGGTAACGATTCAGGAGTACACACATGCCAGCCGATACGAACACCGCCGGATTTTCCATCCAGTCCAGCAACGACGGGCGCGCAGCCGTCATCGCGGTCGCCGGTGAACTCGACGTCACCACGGCCCCCGCGCTGTCGTCCGCGATCGAAGCACAGATTTCGACCACACCGGCTGCCCTGATCGTCGATCTGAGCAAGGTCTCGTTTCTGGCCTCGGCTGCCATGACCGTGCTGGCGTCGACGCAGAAGGACCACGGAGACACCGTTGCCTTCTCGGTCGTCGCCGATGGGCCGACCACCAGCCGCCCGATCAAACTGATGGGTCTCGATCAGGAATTCGCGCTGCACGCCGATCTCGCGTCAGCTCTCGCCGCTCTCGACTGACGCCACTCCCAGCGCCATCACTGCTGCGTCGTCGGCCAAGCCGTCGCCGAAGCTGTTCAGCAGTACCCGTAGGTCCTCGACGATGACTGCAGGCGACGCCGGGGCGTGGGCAGTCGCGAATTCCAACAGCGCGCCCTCGTCGTCGTATCGACCCGTGCCCACCTTGGCCTCGGTGAGGCCGTCGGTGTAGAGCATCAGGGTGTCGCCCGCGCTCAACGTCACGGTGGCAGGCACGAAGCGCGCATGACGCAGAATTCCGACGAGTTGCCCGCCCGTCATGTGGACGTAGTGCGCGCTGCCGTCGGCACGCATCACCAGTGGCGGCGGATGACCGCCACTGGCCATGCACACCTCGAATCCATCGGCCGAACGACTGAGCACCCCGAACACCGCCGTGCAGAACTGCGCGTTGTTCTCGCGGAATTCCTGTCGCAGAACCGAATCCAGATTGTGCAGTACAGCGACCGGGTCGTGGTCGTACACCGCGGCAGCGCGCAGGGTGTACCGCGTCAACGACGTCACGGCTGCAGCCGACGCACCCTTGCCACACACGTCGCCGAGAAAGAATCCCCAGCGATCGTCCGACAGCGGGAACAGATCGTAGAAATCTCCACCCACCTCGTCGCTCGATGCCGCGTGATAGTGCGCGGCAGCGGTCATTCCCGACGGCGGCAGCAGGGCAGGCGGCAGCAGCGACCGCTGCAGTGTCTTGGCCAGCAGCTCTGCTCGCGTCCGGGACTCGAGCAACTCGCGTTCGTAGGTGCGACGGTCCCTGGCGTCGAGCGCGGTGATGCGAATGAGCACCGGCGTGTCCGACTCGTCGGTCTTGACGTTCGCGGTCATGAACACCGGCAGCCGACGTCGATCGGACGTCACGAAATCGAGCGCGATGCCGTCGAGCTGACCGTACATCCGCAGAATCGGACCGAAATGGGTCTCGTAGTGGATGCGGCCACCGGCGGTGAGAAGTTGGGTGAAGTCGGTCCCGATCAGGGCGTCGACCTCGAAGCCGAGCCAACCCGCCAGCGTCGCGTTCAGCCTCGCGATCCGCATGTCGGGATAGACCGACAGGTAACCGCACGGCGCGTTCTCGTACAGGTCCTCGATGTCCAGCTCGTGCATTACGCCGGTCTCACGAAGGCCGCAATCGCCTCGGCGGTTTGTTCGGGTTGAGTGACGTGCGGGCAGTGCCCGCTGGCGTCGAGCGTCTTCAGAGTGCTGCCGGCGATGTGTTCGTGCACGTATCTGCCGACCTGAGGCGGAGCCAACGAATCCCGTGCGCAGTCGACGATCATCGTGGGCAGGGTCACCCCGGCCAGATCGGCGCGATTGTCGGACAGAAAGGTGGTGCGGGCGAACACCCGCGCGCACTCGGGATCGGTTCGGCAGAAGCTCGCGGACCACATGTTCTCGAGATCCGGCCGATCCGGCGCATTGACCACGATCGGTGCCATCGAAGCGGACCAGCCCAGATAGTTGCTGTCCAACGACTCGAGCAGCTCGTCGATGTCCTCGCGGCTGAAACCCCCGCGATAGTCACCGTCGTCGATGTATCGCGGAGACGGCGTCAGGAGAAAGAGCTTGGAGAATCGCTCGGGTGCCGCCTGGACCGCGAGAACGCCCATCATCGACGCCACCGAATGCCCGACGAACGTGACGTCACGGAGGTCGAGTTCCTCGGCGATGTCGATGATGTCGTCGGCGTAGGCCTCCAGCGGCGCGTACTTGTCGGCATCCCAGGCCGCCGGGTCCGACGCTCCTGATCCGACGTGATCGAAGAGCACGACCGAGAAATTCGGGGCCAGGATGTCGGTCACCGAGCGCCACAGCGTCTGGTCACATCCGAAGCCGTGAGCCAACATCACCACGGGACCGTCGGCAGCCCCCACGACCTTGACGTTGTTCCTGATGCGCGCACTCACCCGCACAGTCTGTCACCTGGCTACGACAGCGGGGAGTGAGACTGCCCCGACCGGGTATGGCCTGTACCTACAGAAACGAGAAATCTCATGCGAGTACTGGTCACCGGTGCAACCGGATACATCGGATCCCGGCTGATCCCGGTCCTTCTCGAGCAGGGCCACGAGGTGCACGCGGCCATGCGCGATCCGAGCAAGAAATCTCGTTTCGCCTGGGGCGCGCACGTCACCGCGGTGCACTTCGACCTCGACGATCACGAGACCTTCGACACCGCGACCGAGAATGTCGACGCCGTCGTCTACCTGGTGCACTCGATGGACGAGGGCGACTTCGTCGAGAAGGATCGCCACGCCGCGCAGTCCATGGCCGCCGCCGCCGAGCGCAACGGCCTGCGCCGGATCGTCTACCTATCCGGCCTCATCCCCGACGACGGCACCCCGTTGTCGGATCATCTGCGCTCTCGCCTGCAGGTCGAGGAGGTGTTCCTCGACAGTTCGGTCGATGCCACCGTGCTGCGCGCGGCGATCATCCTGGGTTCCGGATCGACGTCGTTCGAGTTGGTGCGTCGGATGACCGAGCGTCTACCGCTGACGCCGATTCCGACGTGGATGCGCAGGCAGGTGCAGCCCATCGCCGTGGTCGACGTGGTTGCCATCATCGCCCGCGCCCTCGGCGACACCGCACGCCCGGGAACGTTCGACATCGGCGGAACCGAAACGATGAGCTACCCGGAGCTGCTGCAGGCGTACGGCAGCGTTGCCGGTCTGCGTCGCGTACAGATTCCGGTGCCGCTGTTGCCGACGGGATTGGTGGGGCGCGCCGTCGCCATCATCACCGGCATGCCTCCCGGCACGGTGATCTCGCTGGTCGACAGCCTCACCCACGACATGGTGGTACGCCGCGGGAACGCGGCAACGGAGGTGTTCGCCGAGCCCGGTACCTCGCTGATGAGCGTCGAGGAGGCACTGCAGCGTTCGATCACCGTGACCGCCGAGGAGGGCACCGATGCCCACGCCGATCCCCAGGCTGCCGCCGACACCGATCCCGAGTGGGCAGGAGGGGTCGTCGACATCGTCGACGGCCAGGTGCGGCAACGGCCGTCGGGCATCCTCGGAAAGGCTCAGTTGGGGGCTACCCGCTGACCGATATCGGCGTAGTGGTGGGCGCACGGCACGGCTCGTTCCAACTGTCCGGCCAGTTGGACGAGCAATGCTTCGCCGCCCAGCGGAGCGGTGAAGTGCGCGCCCATCGGGAGTCCGCTCGGCGTCCAGTGCAGCGGAAGCGACAGCGCCGGGCGGCCGGTGACGTTGGCGAGTTGGGTGTACGGAATCCACGAGATGTTGTCGTCGATCATCTGGTCGACGATGCCGGTGTGCCGAAGCAGACCGGCGGTTCCACTGCGCAACAACAAGTCCGACGCCATTTCCAGTGGCTTCGCGAGATCGAAGGCACCGATCTTGGGCGGTAGCTCGGCAATCGTCGGGGTCAGCAGCAGATCGTAGGTCTCGAAGTACGTGGCCAGAGCCCGCACGTGCACGTGGCGACCTTCCACCGCCTGGAGGTAGTCGACGCCACTGGCGGATCTTCCCAGCGCCGCCATGATCCGGGTGTCCCGCTCGAAAGAGTCGTCACCGCAACCGGTTCGACGCTTGACCTCGTCCATCTCGTAGGCCAGGTAGGTGAACCAGGCCAGCAGGAACTCGCGATTGAGGCGGGCATCGTCGTACGGCGGGGCGTCGAGAAGTTCGACGGTGTGGCCGAGTTCGGTCAGTGTCTTGGCGGCAGACTCCATCGCAGCGACGGCCTGCGGATCCGGACTCGGATTCACCGACGTCGTCGCGTACATGCCGATTTTCAAGGCCGTGGGGTCCTGCTCCGTCCGTGACAAGAAGCTCCCGTCCGGCCGGGCGGGCGAGTAACCGGATGTCGCCTCGCCACCGGCCAACACGTCGAGCATCGCGGCGGTGTCGCGTACCGATCTCGACACGACGCCCTGCACTGCCGCTCCGTGCATCGCCTCACCGAACGTCGGTCCCGACGGCACCAGCCCGCGGCCGGGCTTGAGGCCGACGAGCCCGCAGCACGACGACGGAATGCGAATCGAACCGCCACCGTCGCTGGCCCCTGCCACCGGGACGATCCCGGCCGCGACCGCTGCGGCAGATCCGCCCGACGAGCCACCGGGACTTCTGCTGGGGTCCCATGGGTTTCGAGCCGGGCCGAACACGGTCGGCTCGGTGATTCCCTTGGCACCGAACTCCGGGGTGTTGGTTTTGCCGAAGATGACCAGGCCTGCGTCGAGCCAGCGCTGCACCACCGTTGCGTGCTCGGGCATCGGCAGATTCGTCAACGAGCGGGATCCGCTCGCGGTGGGCACCCCGGCGTAGTCCTGCGAGAGATCCTTGATCAGAAACGGCACACCGGCGAACGGCCCGTCGAGCGTTCCCGTCAGTTGCTCGTCCGCCTGCTCCGACATGAGGCGCACGATCGAATTGAGCGACGGGTCGATCGATGTGGTCTGTGCCAGAGCACAATCGAGCAACTCGCGCGGCGTCACCTCACCGTCGGCTACCAGTTTTGCCAGGCCGAGGCCGTCGTACTCGCGATACTCGTCGATACGCATGGCGTCAGCCTAGGTCCCGAGACCGTCGCCGGAGTGCCGAACTCGCAGTTGTGCAGGGATTTCGGTCCAATATCGTGCACAACTGCGAGTTCGACGAGGCGGGAGGTTGATTTCACCCCGCGGCGATGTCCGAAGGGTGCGCGGCGAGCGGAGTCACGTCGATGCTCATGTACGGAAACAGCGGCAGATTCCACAGAATCTCGTGGAGTCGCTCGTTGTCCCGCACATCGAAGATGCTCAGATTCGAGTACTGGCCCACGAGCCGCCAGATGTTGACCCATTCGCCGTCGCGCTGCAACTGCTGCGAGTACGCCTTCTCTCGGGCGAGAGTGTCGGTTCGCACGTCCGCATCGAGATCCTGCGGGAGCGCGACGTCCATCTTCACTGCAAACAGCATGTCGCTCAGGCCTTGTCGAGAACGAAGTCGTAGGTGACTTCCTGTCCGCCGTCGACGTCGTGCGGGTCGAGAATGAGCTCGGGCTTGACCGCACTCGCGACGTCGTCGTCGTTGTGGGCGTCACCGGGGAAATAGAGCTGGGTGGTGATCTGCTGATGACCTGCTGCGGCGACCTTGAGGTGCAGGTGCGCGGGACGCCACGGATGCCAACCGGCAGCGGAGATCAGGTTTCCACACGCTCCGTCGGTCGGAATCTGGTACGGCGCCGGCTTCATCGTGTGAATCCAGAACTGTCCCTGATCATCTGCAGTGACCGTGCCGCGCAGGTTCCACTCCGGGATGCCGGGTGCGAACTGCGAATAGAAGCCGTCGGCGTCGGCATGCCAGATCTCGATGACTGCATGGGGCAGCGCGGCACCGTCGACGCCGCGCACCTGCCCCTTGAACAGCAGCGGGGTGCCTTTTTCGCCGTCGCGGGTGGGCAGGATCGCCGCGGAACCGAGTTCGGGTGCATCGGGAACGTAGTAGGGGCCCTCGATGGTGCCCTTGCTGCCCTCGCGGGACTCTCCGGCCACCTCCTCGACGACGTGTTCCACCCATACGTCGAGGAAGAGCGGCCACTCTCCGGTCTGCCCGACGTTGATCAGCCATGCCTTGAGGGCGTTGTACTCGTCGTACGTGACCTTGTGTTCGCGGACGGTGTCGTGGATCGCCGAAATGACCTGGCGAGCAAGCAGACTCACGCGCTCGGGTGGGGTGTCGGCAGCGGCTTGCTTGTCGGAGGTGAAGCGCTGGGTGGCGTTCGCGCCGGACGCGGCGGCGGTGGCCACCTCCGCGGACAGATCTGTCGATGCTGCGTGGTCGATACTCATGGTGAAACTCCTCGTTCTCGGGGCTAGGTGTCGATGCGGTAGGTGGAGAGTTTGTAGGGGTCGATGTCGATGCCGTGACCGGAACCGGTGGGGACGGTGAGTTCTCCGTCGCGGATCTCGAGCGGCTCTGTCACCAGGTCGTCGCTCATGTCGAGGAAGTTCGAAAGTTCCCCGGCTCGACGCGAGGTCAGGTCGAAGGCGGCACCGAAGGCAACGGTGCAGGCCGAGCCGAGTTGACCGTCGATCTGGTTGCCCATCACCACATCCAGGCCGAGGCCCTCGCACAGGTGATGGATTCGCGTCGAGTCGGTGAACCCAGTGCGGGCGGTCTTGATGCTCACCGCCGTCGCCGATCCCCCGAGGATCTCGCGAGTCACTTCGGCAGGCGTGGTGGCCGATTCGTCTGCGACGAAGGGGACATCGAGTTGCTGCACCAGCCAGCGGCGACCGAGAACATCGTCGGCCGGGCACAGTTCCTCGGCAAGGGTGAGTCCGAGATCGGCCATGTCCTTCATGGCGCGTGCCGATTCTGCAGCAGTCCAGCCGCGATTGCCGTCCACGTACAGTTCGACGCCCTCGCCGAGACCTTCCCTGAGCGCGCGCACGACGGCGGTGTCGAGGGCTACGGGCCGGCGACCGACCTTGATCTTGAACACCTCGATTCCGTAGGTGTCGCGCATTCGAGTCGCCTCGTCGACCATCGCTGCCGGAGTGTCGAATCCGAGCATATGGCTCACCCGCATCCGGTCGGTGTATCCGCCGAGCATCTCGGTGACGGACAGGTCGAGGGTGCGGCCGAGCGCGTCCCAGACGGCCATGTCGATCGCAGCCTTCGCCACCGGGTTGCCCACGGTGCGGGTCAGCCTGGAACGGATCACTTCCCGATCGAGCAGGGTCAGTCCGAGAATCGCTGGGATGAAGAGGCTTTCGATTACCGCGACGATTCCGCGCTGAGTTTCGCCGTAGGTGAAGGGACGTGGGGGCGCGTCTGCGGTGCCGACGATACCGTCGTCGGTGTGCACTCGAACCAGCACGTGCTCGGCGGCATGCACCTCTCCGCTGGCGAATTTCAACGGTTTGACATACGGAATGCTGTACGGAATCGCCTCGACTGCAACGATCTTCATAGAACTGCCTTCGGGTCTGGTGATGGAGAAAGCGTGTCGACGCGGGGCAGGACCCCGGCCTCTTCGAGAGCGCCGACCAATGCGTCGACGAGGGCCGACGGTCGGTCGCGATGCCAGGCCAATGCCAGATCTATGGTGCTTGCGCCCGCGATGTCACGGAAGACGACCCCGGTGAGTTGCAGTGCTCGGACGGATTCCGGAACGAGAGCCACCCCGAGCCCGGCAGCGACCAGGGCCAGCAACACGGACGTGTCGGGGGCCTCGTGCTCACGCCGGGGGCTGAAACCCGCTGCGCGGCAACTACGTAGAACTGCCTCGTTGACCACCGAATGCGAGTCCGCGTACATCACGAAGTCCTCGTAGGCGAGGTCGGCTACCTCGAGTGCGGCCTCGGCGGCGTACCGATGGTCGACGGGCACTGCCAGCAAGAGAGATTCGGTGGTGATGGTGCGGATGACCAGATCGTCGCCCGCCACGGGCGGCCGCAGTACCGCCACGTCGAGTTGCTCGGAGCGCAGCCCCTCCACCTGAGCAGGAGTGAGCAGATCCCCGTGGACCTCGAGTGCGAGCCCGGGCAGGCGCTGCTTGATCGCTCTGGCGATCGGCGGCAGCTGATCGAAGGCAGCGGTACCGGTGAAACCGATACGAACCAGCCCGTAGCGCCCCTCGGCGATGCGTCGAACACCGTGGGTGCTTCGCTCGATGTTCTCCAGGTTTCGGACCGTCTCGCGGTAGAAGAACTCGCCCGCAGGCGTCAGGCTGACCTGCCGTGTGGTGCGAGTGAGCAGCGTGACGCCGAGTTCTGCCTCGAGTTGACGAACCGACTGGGAGAGCGCCGGCTGCGCCAGATGCAGGCGCTTGGCGGCCTGACCGAAGTGGCACGTCTCGGCCACCGCCACGAACTGATACAGGTGCCGCAGCTCCACGGTGACTTCCTCTCCGATATCGCGTTCCGAGCCGACGTACTCCTCGGCGTGACCCTGCCCACAGTAAGCCGCACATCCATCGACGGCAAAGACCTATTTCCGGTCGATTGATAAGTGAACGTGATCAATAGGCACCCTGGTCGAGCCTAGGCAAAGCCCTGGTGTGACCGGTGCCACTCGGTGTCAGAGTCGGAGACAACCGCCACGCGACTTGCACCGCCGCGGAATCGAACGACAGCGAGGACACGACCATGACGGAAATCTTGGATCAGGCGCACGCCGCCATCGACGGAGCGGTGATCGACGATGCCGACGCCGGCATCTATCGAGCCAATCGGAGCATCTTCACCGACGAGGAGATCTTCGAGCTCGAGATGAAGCACATCTTCGAGGGCAACTGGATCTACATCGCCCACGAGAGCCAGATTCCGAACAACGGCGACTACTTCACCGTGCACATGGGTCGTCAGCCGGTGGTCATCACCCGCGACAAGGACGGGGAGCTGCACTGCCTCATCAACGCCTGTGCGCACCGTGGCGCGATGCTGTGCCGCCGGAAGACCGACAATCGCCCCACCCTCACATGTCCGTTCCACGGCTGGACATTTCGCAACGACGGCACACTCCTCAAAGTCAAAGATCCCGAGGGTGCCGGCTATCCGGACACGTTCGATGTCGACGGCTCGCACAACCTCACCAAGGTGCCGAGGTTCGAGAGCTACCGAGGGTTCCTGTTCGCCAGCCTGAACGACGACGTATCGACGCTCGCCGAGCACCTCGGCGACACCACCAAGGTCATCGACATGCTCGTCGATCAATCACCGGACGGTCTCGAAGTACTGCGGGGTTCCTCGACCTACACCTTCGACGGCAACTGGAAGGTGCAGGCCGAGAACGGTGCCGACGGATATCACGTCAGTGCCGTGCACTGGAACTATGCCGCGACCACCTCGCGGCGCAACAACGGCGAATCGAAGAACACCACCAAGGCCCTCGACGCAGGCGGCTGGGGCAAGTCCGGTGGCGGCTACTGGTCCTACCCCAACGGGCACCTGTGCCTGTGGACGTGGGCCGCCAACCCCCAGGATCGGCCGCTGTGGGACCAGATGGATGCGCTCAAGGAGCAATTCGGCGATGCCAAGGGCGAATTCATGGTGAAGGGCTCACGCAACCTGTGCCTGTACCCGAACGTGTACCTGATGGATCAGTTCAGCACCCAGATCAGGCACTTCCGCCCGATCGCGCCGGACAAGACCGAGGTCACCATCTACTGCATCGCTCCCAAGGGTGAGAGCAAAGAGGCTCGCTCGCACCGCATTCGGCAGTACGAGGACTTCTTCAACGCGTCCGGCATGGCCACCCCCGACGACCTGGAAGAATTCCGCTCCTGCCAGCTGACGTTCCAGGCGACCAATGCGCCGTGGAACGACATGAGCCGCGGTGCCGAGCACTGGCTGACCGGGCCGGATCCAGTGGCCGAAGCACTGGACATGCACGGGGTGATCTCCGCGGGAGTCAAGAACGAGGACGAGGGACTCTTCCCCGTTCAGCACGGCTACTGGCGCAGCACCCTGCTCGCTGCCATCGACAGGACAGCTACCGAGAGCCGGGTGAAATGACATGACCTCCACCGAAACTCGCATCACGCAGAGCGCGATCGAGCAGTTCCTCTACCGCGAGGCCCGATACCTCGACGACCGGGAGTTCGAACTCTGGCTCACCTGCTACGCCGACGACGTCGAGTACTGGATGCCCTGCTGGGGCGACGACGATCTGCTCACCGAGGATCCGCAGACCGACATCTCGCTGATCTACTACGAGAACAAGGGTGGCCTCGAGGACCGCGTGTTCCGCATCCGCACCGAGCGCTCCAGTGCCACCTCGATTCCCGAGCCGCGCACGAGTCACAACATCAGCAACGTCGAGGTGATCGAACGCCGAGGCGACCTGGTCGATGTGCGTTTCAACTGGCACACGATGTACTTCCGATACAAGGCGATCGATCCGTACTACGGGACGTCCTTCTACACCATCGACTTCTCGGGCGAATCACCGTTGATCCGCCGCAAGACCGTGGTGCTCAAGAACGACTACATCCACCACGTCGTCGACATCTATCACTTCTGATCAGGAAAGGAGACCCCTCGTGAGCCATTCCGTCGCACTGTCCTTCGAGGACGGCGTCACCCGATTCATCACCTGTTCCGACGGCCAGACCGTCGCCGACGCCGCCTATCGGTCGCGAATCAACATCCCCCTCGACTGCCGGGACGGGGCGTGCGGAACCTGCAAGGCACTGTGCGAATCCGGCGACTTCGACGGCGGCACGTACCTCGACGACGCGCTCAGCGCCGGCGAATCGGAGCAGGGCTACTGCCTGCCGTGCAGCATGACTCCGAAGTCCGACCTCGTACTCCAGATCGCCAGCACCTCCGCGGTTGCGAAAACCCGAGCGGCGACGCACGAAACCGTGGTCACCGCAGTCGATCGACTCTCACCGACGACGGTTCGCCTGGCCGTCGAGGCACCGCAGGGCGACGAACTCACCTTCCTACCGGGCCAGTACGTCAACATCACCGTGCCCGGATCGGAGCAGACCCGGTCGTACTCGTTCAGCTGCGTGTCCGGGTCCGACGAGCTCGAGTTCCTGGTGAAGCTGACCCCCGACGGGTCGATGTCGACCTACCTGGCCGACGCCGCAGCCGTCGGGGACAAGATCTCGTTCACCGGGCCGCACGGCAGCTTCTTCCTTCGGGAAGCGCAACGGCCCGCGCTGCTGTTGGCCGGCGGAACCGGCTTGGCTCCCATCCTGTCGATTCTGCGCACCTTGGCGGCCGAATCGTCGTCGCGTCCCGTGCATCTGGTCTACGGCGTCAGCACCGACGAGGACGTCGTACTCCTCGACGAGCTGGCCGCACTCGCCTCGCAACTCGATGCGTTCACTTTCGATCACTGTGTGTCGGATCCGAACAGCACGGCCGCGAACAAGGGCTACGTCACGTCGCTGCTGAGCGAGGAACACCTGTACGACGGCGATGTTGCCGTCTACCTGTGCGGTCCTCCGCCGATGGTGGAGGCCGTGCGTGCGCACTTCGCCGAGTCGGGAATCGAACCGACCGGCTTCTACTACGAGAAGTTCGCGCCGTCTGCCCCGGCCGTCGAGCGTCCTGATCCCGTCGTGGAGCCGACTGCTGCGGACCCCACGCCCGTTGCGGTCGAACGGGTTCCCGCGACGGGTGCCGAAGAGCACGACCTCGTCACCGAGGACCGGCCTGCCACCGAAGCTCGATCCGTCTGCGGCCGAACGCTGTTCGATGCTCGCGACGAGAATCCCCTCCGCGCCGGCACTGCGATCTCGGCGAGCGACGAAGCCCTTGCCATCACCTCGATCGCCCGCCAGCGCATCGTCTCCCACGGCACCGGTAGTGCCGACCCACTCGACGAGTCATCGGACGGTCTCGCCGTCACACCCGATGCCCAGTCGGTCGCCGGTCAACGCATATGGCCGGACCGAGAAATCGAGCCGTTGTTCGACCGCGTCGAGCCTGCCGCAGCCACCGTCGACTACGAGATCGGCGAGGAACATCCTTCGGTGCACGAATCCGATGCGGTGTTCGAGGCCCGACGCGCACTCGAACTCGGCGCACTGGAGTTGGTCATCGGCAGGCTCAGCTCCCAGCAGATCGCGGGCTACCGATTGCTCGCGGAAGCCACCACGCGCTACGTGGACGGCGATCGCTTCGTCGACGCGGCCGCGTACACCGAAACCAACGCCGCCTTCCACGACTACCTGTTCACCCAGACACGCAACGAGCATCTGCTGCAGGCATATCGGGCCCTCGGGGTCGAAGCTGCCATGGAGGACGTGCTTCGCAATGCGACGTGGTGTGACCCGTTGTGCGCCCAGGATCACCTCGACATCGTCGACGCTTTCGAGGCAGGCGACCGAGAACGCGCCCGCACCTTGATCGCCGACCATGCCGACCGCTCCAAGACCACGATGAAGCGCGCCATGCACGACTCGGCCGCGAGCAAGCGACCCAGATTCGTCAGCCCGGGCCGGTTCGCCGGGAAGGTCGTCCTGATCACCGGTGCGGCGCAGGGCATCGGAGAGTGCGTCGCACGCAGAATCGCCGCGGAGGGCGGCACCCTGATGCTGGCCGATCGATCCGAACTCGTCGAGGAACTGAGCGCCGAGCTCGGCCGCGACGGCACCGAATCATCCAGTGTGCTGGCCGATCTCGAAACCTGGGCCGGTGCGTCGAGCGCCGTGGACGCGGCGCTGGCAGCGCACGGACGAGTGGACGTGTCGATCCATGTGGTGGGCGGGACCATCTGGGCGAAGCCGTTCGCGGAGTACCCACCGGAGCAGGTCGAGAAGGAGATCTCGCGCTCGCTGTTCCCCACACTCTGGTCGTGTCGCGCGGTGATCCCGCACATGATCTCGAAAGGCACCGGAACCATCGTCAACGTCTCCTCGGTCGCGACCCGCGGAGTGCACCGAGTTCCCTACGCCGCAGCCAAGGGTGGAGTCAACGCCATCACCTCTGCACTCGCACTGGAGGCGGCTCCGCACGGGGTCAGGGTGGTCGCGACCGCGCCCGGAGGGACCGAGGCACCGCCGCGCCGCGTCGCTCGCGGACCTGCGCCGAGCACCGATCAGGAACAGCAGTGGTACCAGGCCATCGTCGATCAGACCGTCGACTCGTCCCTGCTCAAGCGCTACGGGACGCTGGACGAGCAAGCCGCGGCGATCTGCTTCCTGGCCTCCGACGAGGCGTCGTACATCACCGGTACGGTGCTCCCCGTCGCCGGCGGCGACCCGGGCTGAGTGTGCGCGATGTCGGTTCGATTGCCGGACGTACCCGCACGTCACCGCTACGGTGAGCTCATGTCCCCCGCGCCGCTCGTTGCCCGTGGCGAGCTGCTCGATGCGCTGGTGGACGAGGTGCAGGACGCCGACGCCCGATCGAGGTTCGTCGTCGTGGACGGCGCGGCAGGTGTCGGCAAGACCGCGGTGCTGCGAGAGCTGGCTGCCCGCCTCGACGCGGCCGAGCCTCGCCCGCGCGTCCGGCAGGTGTCCGCCGTACCGTGGGAGACGAGCAGGCCGTGGGAGATCGCGCACCAGTGCTTCCCCGAGATCGACATCGCCGACGGCCGGACGCTGCCGGAGCGAATCGCAGGCAGCAACGGCCCCTCGGTGACCGCCGTGTTGATCGACGACGCTCAGGACGCCGACGCGGATTCGCTTCGCGTACTTGCCTCTACCGTCCGACGCCACCGCGACTCGAAGATCGCCGTGGTGTGCATCCGTCGAATTCTGCCCGCGGGGAGCATCGAATCGCACGAGATACTCGATCGCGCAGCCGATACCCGGTTCGTCGTCGAACCGCTGGGAAGCAACAACGTCGCAGAACTCGCTGCGCTGCGCGGCGTCATCCTCTCACCGTCGTCGGCCGCGCACCTGACCGCGCACACGGGTGGACGCCCGAAACAGGTGTCGGCGCTGCTGTCCGAACTGCCCGGCCACATGTGGACGGGCGTGCGGCCCGAACTACCCGCACCCGAGTACGTGCAGGCATCGGTGCGAGCGGCACTGAGCGAGAGTTCGGCGGACACAGTTCGGTTGGTGCAGGCCGTGGCCGTGCTCGATGGCGCTCGACCGGTCTCGACGGTGTGCGAGGTAGCAGAGATCGATGATCCCAGTGCTGCACTCGATCTGGCGGAGGCACTGGGCCTTGTTCTCGTGCGCCGTCGATCGGGTATCACTCTGCTCGAGTGCCCGGACGGGATGATTCGCGCAGCCGTACTGGCCACCATGAGCAGAACCGGCGTCGCCGACGTCCACAGAGCCGCGGCGTCCGCCGAATCCGACCCGGCCGATCGGCTTGCGCACCGCGCCGAGGCGGCGCTGCTACCCGAGCCACACATGGCCGACGAGCTCGAATCACTTGCCGCAGAACGCGCGCGGACCGGAGAATGGGCTACCGCTGCCAGGCTCTTCATGCTCTCGAGCCGAGCGTCCGGCGACGCAGGCCTACGCGAGGATCGACTCGTGCGCGGCGTCGACGCCCTCATCGGTGCCGGTGACGTTCGCGGAGCATCGGACTACATCGCCGAGATCGAGAGTCTGCACGAAACACCGAGCCGCAACGCCGTTCTCGGCTATCTCGCCATTCTGCGGGGCCGCCCGCAGGAGGCCGACGCCCGATTGACACGGGCGTGGCAGCTCGTCCGAACCCGCCACGATCGCGACGTCGCCGCCGTCATCTGTCATCGCCAGGTCCTGCACAATCTCGCCCGATGCGACGGCGGCGCACTGGTGTACTGGGCCGACCGCGCCGTCGAACTCGTCGGCTCGGACCATCCGACTGCCGTCGAGGCGCAGGCCATCCGCGGGCTCGGTCTGGCCGGAACCGGCCGCGTCGCAGAAGCATTGGCCAGCTACGAGGATCTGTGGGGACAGGCCGGCACCGGAGCCGTGGGACAGCGAGTGCAAATGGGTGCCGGCTGGCTGCACCTGGCCACCGACTCGGTGGAGCTGGCGAGGTCCGAACTGGAAGCAGCGGCACCGACGGACTTCCTCGGCGGCTCCACCCGAATCGCACTGTGGGCCAACGCCTGGTTGGCCCGCACGTATTTCGTCACCGGAGAATGGGACGCGGCGCTGCGGATAGTCGGACGCGCCTCCGACCTGGCCGACAGTTCCGGTGCCGCCCTCATCGTCCCGCTCCTGCAGTGGACGGCCATGCAGATCCACGCGCTTCGGGGTGACTGGGATGCCGCCGCGGCGAGTTCACGACGAGGTGAATCCGGCGCTAGAGATTACGAGATCATGCGCGTCCCCACGGCTCTGGGCCGCGCAGCGATCTCCGAGGCTCGGGCCGACTATGCCGGTGTCCTGCGCGCCCTGAGTCCGCTGACACAGCAATGGGCACACGCCGACGTCTCCGAGCCGGGCTTCTGGGCCTGGCCGGACGTGTACGCCAACGCGCTGATCGTGGAGGGCAGGCTCGACGAAGCCGATGCCTTCCTCACTCCCCACGAAGCCCGGGTGGCAGAGCGCGGCCACCGATCGGCACATGCCCGGCTCGCGTGTGCGCGGGGTAGATGGCACGGCGCAACCGGCGACATGGACTCTGCGCGAGCCTCTTTCGAGGATGCCTTGGATTCGCTCATGCCACTGCCCCTGGTGTACGACCGCGCCCGGGTGAACTACGCGTACGGCCAGACGTTGCGGCGGGCAGGCAAGCGACGCGAAGCCGACGTGGTGGTCACCGCGGCCCGCGACGACTACCTTTCTCTCGGCGCTACGACGTACGTCCGGCGGTGCGACCGCGAGCTCAAGGCAGGTGGAGTGCACGCGATCCTCAAGGACAGGCCGCACAACGCGCTGACGCCACAGGAGGACGCGGTATCCAGCCTCGTCGCAACGGGTCTGACCAATCGAGAAGTGGCCGCGGAACTGTTCCTGTCGGTGAAGACCGTGCAATTCCATCTCACGCGTGTTTATGCCAAGCTCGGCGTTCGATCCCGTTCCGAACTCGCCGCGGCCCGTGCATCCGAGAGCACGCCACCATGATTGTGCAACAGCGCTTTTCGGCACGAACCCTGGGTCGATCCTAGGCATTTACCCGGTGTGACCCAGGGCACAGTGCGACACACTTGCCGTACTGCACCGACCGGGTGCCGCATTCGCCCGCCACGACGGGCCCTCTACCGAAGGACAGTCGATGACCTCACCGACAATTCCGACGCCCCGCAGCGCAGCCGCCGGCTGGGCCAGCGACCGTCACCGACGTAGCGTGATCTGGATCGTCGCACTCTCCACCGCAGCAATCGTTTTCGACGGATACGACCTCGTCGTGTACGGAACCGTCCTGCCGACACTGCTGGCCGACTCGACCCAACTCGGTGCCCTCAGCCCCGAGCAGGCCGGTGCCCTCGGTTCGTACGCTCTCATCGGAGTCATGGTGGGTGCTTTGACAGCCGGAGCCTTCGGCGACCGCATCGGGCGTCGGCGAACGATGCTGACGTGCATCGTGTGGTTCTCGGTCGGGATGGGGGCCACCGCACTGGCCCAGAACATCACCGCTTTCGGAATCCTTCGATTCGTCACCGGAATCGGAGTCGGCGGACTCGTCGCCACGGTAGGCGCGATGATCGCCGAGTTCGCACCGGCAGGCCGTCGAAATCTGTTCAACGCCATCGTCTACAGCGGTATCCCCGCCGGCGGCGTTTTGGCTTCTCTGGCCGCAATCGCTCTGCAGGACAGCATCGGCTGGCGCGGACTGTTCTGGATCGGAGCACTGCCGCTGGTCATCCTGCTGCCCCTCGCGGTGCTCCGTATGCCGGAATCACCGCGATGGCTGTTGGCGCACGGACGCGTCGCCGATGCCCAGCAGATCTGCGCGAAGACCGGAATCCCGATGCCCGAGCCCGAGCCCGCAGTCGCCGGCGATCGCGTCGGATTCGCCGCGCTCGCCCGCAAACCACTGCTGCGCCCGACGGCACTCCTCGGGTTGATGAGCTTCTCCGGCCTGCTGCTGACCTACGGCCTCAATACTTGGCTCCCGCAAATCATGTCCGAGGCCGGATACAACGCCAAGGGGTCGCTGTCATTCCTGTTGGTGCTCAACGGTGGTGCCATCATCGGTGGATTGATCGCCTCTCGCGTCGCCGATCGGACCGGACCACAGCGCGTCATCGCCGCCACCTTCTGCCTTGCCGCACTGTCGTTGGTGTTGTTGACGTTGAATTTCCCGCTCGGCGTACTGCTCGTCGCCGTGGCCGGTGCCGGCATCGGCGCTATCGGCACCCAGGTGCTGATCTACGGCTTCGTCTCCAATTACTACCCCACGACCGCCAGGGCGGCGGGCGTCGCATGGTGCGCCGGTTTCGGACGCCTCGGCGGCATTCTCGGTCCGCTGCTCGGCGGTATCCTGCTCGGTGCGGGAATCGCGTCCTCGCAGGCGTTCTACATCTTCGCCGTCGTTGCCCTGCTCGGAGCTCTCGTCACCACAGCCGTCCCTGCGGTTCGGGCACTGCGTCGATCCGATCCAGCAATCGAAGAACCGGTGAAAGTGGCTGAATGACAGATATTTTCCAGAGGCCGACCTCGAGCGACCTACCGGAACGTCGCCCGCCGAATCTGCGTGCTCTGCGCGCGGACTTCGGCGGGCTGTACGTCGGTGCAGGGGCGACCGGCGTGCTGTTCAGCGCGACCGGGCCCGTTGCGGTGATCATGGGTGCCGCGGCAGCAGGCTCGCTCACCGCCGCGCAGACGGCGTCATGGGTGTTCGGGGTGTTCGTGCTCAACGGCATTCTCACCCTGGTGGCGAGCTGGGTCTACCGAATGCCGCTGAGCTTTTTCTGGACCATTCCGGGCACCGTTTTGGTCGGTCAGTCGCTGGCGTCGCTGACCTGGCCGGAAGTCGTCGGGGCTTATCTCGCGACGGGGGTCCTGATCATCGTGCTCGGTGCCACCGGTGTCGTCGCGAAGCTGATGGCCTTTCTGCCGCACAGTGTGGTGATGGCGATGGTTGCAGGCGCGTTCCTGTCGTTCGGAACCGGACTGGTGCAGTCCGTTTCGTCGAACGTACTGGTCGCGGGCACCATGGTCGTGGCGTGGTTGGCCCTGACACGATCCGATGTCTGGTCGAGGCGCATACCTCCGGTGCTGGCGGCATTGGTGGCCGGTCTCGCTGCGCTGGCGGTCACCGGCGGATACACCCCACTGACCGGCCCCGCGGCCGAGCTCCCTCTGATCGGTCTGCCCGAACTCGTTGCGCCGTCGTTCAGTGGGGCGGCAATGGCGCAGTTGGTGATACCGCTCGCCATCACCGTGGTCGCGGTGCAGAACGGTCAAGGCGCTGCCGTCCTGAGCTCCGCGGGCCATCGGCCTCCGATGACCGCTGTCACCATCGCGTGCGGGGTGTGGTCGCTTCTCGTCGCACCGCTGGGTGCGGTGTCGACGTGTCTCGCCGGTCCGACCAACGCACTGCTCGTCGCTGTGGGTGAACGGTCGCGGCAGTACATCGCCGGAATGACCTGCGGCGCACTGGCTATCGTCGTGGGTGTACTGGCACCGGTGTTGGTGCGCGGACTGGCCGTGGTACCCGCGACGTTCATCGCCGCCCTCGCCGGTCTGGCCATGCTCGAGGCACTGCGCGGAGCCTTCACCGCCGCATTCTCCGATTCGACCGGCCGTCCGGTACTCGCGCCGCTGATCACCCTGCTGGTCACCGTCTCGGGAACCGACGTCGCGGGCCTGGGGGCTCCGTTCTGGGGACTGGTCGCCGGTGTGGCGGTGACCTACGTGTTGGATCGTCGACGGTAGCTCCCGCCGAACTCGAAGTTATGGATGGATTCCGGGCATATTCCGTCCACAACTTCGAGTTCGGCAGAGTTCGAGGGTCAGAAGCCGATCGGCAGACCGGCGTAGTTCTCCGCCAGTCCCGTTGCCCCGGCCTCGCTGGAAGCAACCCATTTCAACTGCGAGAGCTGCAACTGCGCATCGAACGGGTCGTCGCCGGTGTGCAGCATCGTCGTCATCCACCAGGAGAAGTGCGTGCAACGCCAGACGCGTCGGAGCGCGTCGTCACTGTAGGCATCGGCGGCGCGGGAATCGTTCTTGCCCAGCAGCGACGTCAGTGCCGGTGCCAGCAGGGCGACGTCGGCCACTGCGAGGTTGAGGCCCTTCGCCCCGGTCGGCGGCACGATGTGCGCGGCGTCGCCGGCCAGAAAGAGGTTGCCGTGTCGCATCGGCGTCTGCACGTAGCTGCGCATCGGCAAGACGCTTTTCTCGGTGATCGGTCCAGGAGTGAGCTCCCAGCCGTTCTGCCCGTGACCGAGCCTGCGTGCCAATGCATCCCAGATTCGGTCGTCGGACCAGGTGGCGATGTCGGTCCCGTTCGGCACCTGCAGATACAGCCGACTGACCGCCGACGATCGCATGGAGTGCATCGCGAATCCGTCCTGATGCCAGGCATAGATGAGCTCGTCGGTCGAGGGCGCGACGTCAGCCAGCACCCCGAGCCAGGAGAACGGATACGTTCGCTCCCAGGTGTTGCGCACCGAGTCCGGCATCGCAGCGCGGCTCGGACCGAACGAACCGTCGCACCCGGCAACGACATTCGCGTCGATCCGCATCGGAGTACCCGAGGCATCGGTGAACGTGACGTACGGGGAGTCGGACTCGACGTCGTGCAACGCGGTATCGGAGACGTCGTAGAAGATCTGCTGGCCTGCTTTCT
>NZ_LVCU01000533.1:0-5951 GCF_001647185.1 Rhodococcus sp. EPR-147 | reverse complement strand
CTCTTCCGGCCACTGCAGATAGATTCCGCGATGCTCGTGGCCTTCGCGATGCAACCGCTCCCCCAGGCCGTGGTCGTCGAGCAGCTGAACCGTCGAGTGTTCGAGGATGCCGGCCCGAATGCGCGAGAGCACGTACTCCTGCGTGCGTGACTCGATCAGAACAGAGTCGATTCCCTGCTCCCCGAGCAGGTGGGACAGCAGCAGACCCGCGGGCCCTGCACCGATGATGGCGACCTGTGTTCGCATGCATCGAGTACACCGCGCATCGGGGCCGCGAACAAGACCATGTTTCCACTCAGCGAAAACATCGATCTCATCCCCGCAGACTTCGCTCGATTCCTCGCGCGGCAACCTGCAGAGCGGCAACCAGTCTGGCTCGATCTCGTCCGATGCTCGGAACCACGATTCCCAACGCCGCCACCACTCGTTCGCCCTCGCCGCGGACCGGTACGGCCACCGAACACGCCCCCAGCGTCATCTCCTCGACCGTCTGCGCATACCCCTCGCGATGCACTCGGCGTAGTTCGCTGTCCAACTTCCCCGGATGAGTCACCGTGTACGCGGTGATGCGGGTCAGGTTCCTCAACACGCGGTCGTGCACCTCACGCGGGGCGTAGGCCAACAACACCTTGCCGACTCCGGTCGCATACAGGGGCAGACGCGCTCCGACCCGGCTGACCGCAGGCACCGACGCGTGCCCGGCAAGCCGGTCGAGATAGAGCACCTCGTCGCCGTCGCGAATGGCCAGATGCACCGTGGCGAGTGTCGCGCCGTAGATGTCGTGCAGAAACGGTGAGGCGATCTCTCGCAGATCGGCTTGATCCGGTGCCAGCAATCCCAACTTCCACAGTCGACGCCCCACCACGTAGCGGCCGTCCTCGCCGCGAACGAGCGCGCCCCAATCGACCAGTTCACGCACCATCCGATGCGCGGTGGCGATGGGCAGGCCTGCGCCGTCGGCCAGTTCGGACAGCGTCAGCGCAGGGGTCTTCTCGTCGAACACAGCCAGAAGCGCCAGCAGCCGCGAGGCCACCGACACCCCTGGATCCCGCGCATTGCCCGCCACCCGGACGACGATAGCCTCCCCGACCACCCGCCGAACTCGAAGTTATGGATACATTTCGGCCGAAAACCGTCCATAACTTCGAGTTCGGCGGGAATTACACCGCGGCGGCCGCGAAGCCGATTCTGTTGAATCTCTTCTCTCGGGCGATCATCCGCATCGACGGGTCCTGAGCGATCAGTTCGGCGAGCTCCCGGTGCAGTACCGCACCCACCCGGTCGCAGAACTGCTGCGATTCGTCTGCCGCGTCGGGCAATTCGGGAATGATGATGTCGACAACGCCGGCTCGGAAGAGATCGAGCGAGCGCACTCCCTGCTTCGTCGCCATCTCCGCGGCGTGGGCGGTGTCGCGGTGAACGATGGCCGATGCCCCCTCGGGCGGCAGCGGCGAGAGCCACGCATGCTGGGCGGCGAGAACGCGGTCCGCGGGTACCAGAGCGAGTGCGCCGCCGCCGGTACCCTGCCCCAACAGCAATGACAGCGTGGGGGTTTCGAGGTCGACCATGTCTGCGATGCACCGTGCGATCTCGCCGGCCAGGCCACCTTCCTCCGCCTCCTTCGACAGTGCGGCACCCGCCGTGTCGATGACGGTGACGAGCGGAAGCTTCAGATCCTGGGCCAGACGCATACCGCGTCGAGCCTCGCGAAGCGCTGCGGGACCGAGCGGCGTTTTCGTCGTCTGACCGCGTCGATCCTGCCCGAGCAGAACACAGGGCATGTCGCCGAACCGGACGAGGGCAAGAATCAGACCCGGATCCCACTCCCCTTGGCCGGTTCCGTTGAGCGGCAGCACATCTGCTGCGGTACTGAACAGCAGCTCACGGACCCCGGGGCGATCGGCTCTGCGCGAGGCCAGAATGGACGTCCACGCGGGTACGTCCTCGATCTTCCATTCGAGCGCCTCGACGGCGCGGGGGCGGTACGACGGGATGTCGGTCATGATCCGCAATGCGCGATCGACGATCTCGCCGAGTTGCTCGGGCGGACGGATGGCATCGATGAGCCCGTGGGCCTGAAGGTTCTCCGACGTCTGCACGCCCGTGGGGAACTTCGCGTCGTAGAGCGCCTCGTAGACGCGGGGGCCGAGGAATCCGACGAGAGCACCGGGCTCGGCGACGGTGACGTGACCGAGCGATCCCCAGGACGCGAACACTCCGCCGGTGGTGGGGTGCCGCAGATAGACGATGTACGGCAGGTTCGCCGCCTTGTGCGCGGTGATCGCGGCGGTGATCTTGACCATCTGCAAGAACGCGACCGTGCCCTCCTGCATTCGGGTTCCGCCGGACGTAGGCAGCGCCAGCAGCGGCAGCCGCTCGTCGGTCGACCGGTGTACGGCGTTGACCAGGCGCTCGCCCGCCGCGACCCCGATCGAGCCGGCCAGGAACGCGAACTCGCCGAGCAGGATGGCCACCTTGCGGCCGCGGATGGTCGCGGAGCCGGTGAGCACGGACTCGTCCAGGCCGGTCTTCTCGCGTGCCGCGGCGAGTTCGCCTGCGTACTCGTCGTCGACGACGTAGTCGGCCGTCGGGGTGTCCCAGGAGTCGAAGCTGCCGGAATCGATCACCAGATCGAGGAGTTCGAGGGCGGTCATTCTGGTCATCGTGTCGCCTCTTTCAGCCAGTCGCGGACGAGTTCGTCGTCGGCACCGAGCACCGGCGGTGCCAGGTGATTGGTTTCGGTGACCTCGGTGCCGTCGGATTCGAAGAACCGCAGTGGCGGTCCCGGCAGTGTCACCGTGCCCAACGTCGTGTGCTCGACGTCCACCAGCAGGCCCTGGGATTTGGTCTGCTCCCACTCGTAGACTTCCTGGACGTTGCGCACTTTGCCTGCGGGAACACCGATCTCGTCGAGAAGGGCCAGCAGCGGTTCGGTCTCGTACGTGCGGAAGATCTTGGACACGAGTTCGATGACATCGTCGCGACTGTTCACCCGTTGCGGGTTGGTGGCCATGCCTTCGAGATCGGGGTCGATGCCGAAACCCTCGCAGAACCGATGCCACAGTCCCTCGCTGCCCCCCGAGATCTGCACTGCGCCATCCGATGTCGGGAACAATCCGTACGGGCAGATCGACGGGTGGTGATTGCCCTGCGCCGCGCCGACCTCGCCTGCGACGGTCCACTTGGTGCCCTGGAAGGCGTGCACTCCGACGACGCTGGCGAGCAGCGAGGTACGGACGACCTTGCCGCGGCCGGTGCGGTCGCGTTCACGCAGTGCAGCGAGAACGCCGAAAGCTCCGTACATTCCGGCCAGCAGGTCCGCGATGGGAACGCCGACGCGCTGGACGTCCTCGGGACCCGAGCCGGTGAAGGACATCAGCCCGGCCTCACCCTGAGCGATCTGGTCGTAGCCGGAGCGGCCGCCCTCGGGGCCGTCGTGACCGAAGCCGCTGATCGACAGCACCACTGTGCGCGGGTTGATCTCGGCGATCCGCTCGGGCGAGAAGCCGAGTCGGTCGAGAACACCGGTACGGAAGTTCTCGAGCAGTACGTCTGCCCGTTCGATCATGTGCTCCAACGCTTCTCGGCCGTCGTCGGTCTTGAGGTCGAGCGCGATGGACCGCTTGTTGCGATTGGCCGAGAGGAAGTACGTCGACTCGCGCTCGGCATCGCGCGGAGTGACGAAGGGGGGACCCCAGACGCGGGTGTCGTCGCCGCCCTTCGGGGTCTCGACCTTGATGATGTCTGCGCCGAGGTCGCCGAGCATCATCGCCGCATGCGGACCGGCCAGGGCGCGGGTCAGATCGACCACCACGGTGCCTTCGAGCGGTCCGGTTCTGCCTGTCGTGTTGAGGGGCATCGAATTGATCCTTACGTCGAAGCGAGGTGGGAGCCGGACCCGAAGTCCGATTGGATTACTGGGCCAGTGGACTAGCCAATTCAATTGGACCAGCGAACCACGGCGATGTCAAGTAACGATGTACGCGCCTTTGCCCAGCTCAGACGCGTGATGGCGGCACGTCGAACACACGTGCCGCCATCATCGAGCGTCTGTTTTCCACTGCAGTACCGCTACATCCAGCCGGGTACGACCAGCAATGCCCAGGCGATCAGCGGGCCGATGACCACCACCAGTGCGCTGTACTTGAGGATCTGCTTGTAGAAGACGTCGCGGTCGATGTCCTGGGCATTGGCGAGCACCAGGGCTCCGTTGGTCGAGAACGGACTGACGTCGACGATGGTCGATGCGATGGACAGAGCCACGATGACTCCGATGGCTCCCACCTCACCGGCGAGCAGGAACGGAACCGCCAGCGGGATGGTGACGCCGAGGATCGCGGTGGACGACGCGAAGGCCGAGACGATGGCACCGATGTAGCAGAGCAGCAGCGCCACCAGAAGCGGGATGCCGATGCTGGCGACCGAATCGCCGACGTACTCGACGGTTCCGGCTTCCTGCAGCACCCCGACGAACGTGAGCACGCCACCGATGAGCAGCACCGTCGACCAACTGATCTGGTTGATCGCGCCCTTCTGGGCCTTGGGCGATGCGAGTGCGAGGATCACGGCCACCGTCATCGCGATGAATCCGACGTCGAGGTCGAGCACGAGGGCGAACAGAGCCAGCGAGGCCAGGCCGACGAGCGTGAGAATCTGATCGAAGGTGATGGCCTTGACCGCGGTGGCCAGGGGTGGCGCATTCTCGACCGTGACCGTCTGACCGGACGGACGAGGCGTCGATGCACCGAAGCCGCGCATGACCGTTCGCGAACCCGAACCGCCGACTCCGCCGGTGTCACCGTCGGGACGCGTGCCGTCCTCGTCGTGCACGCTGCGTCCGATGAGGGAGCGGCCACCGAGGAACATGAACAGCAGCGCGCCGATCGCGGCGTTGAAGAACAGGCTGCCGAGGAAAAGTGTGAGCGGACTGTTGACGAGTCCCGCGTTGGCGGCGATGTTGTTGACCGTGACGCCGTAGATGCTGATGGGCGAGAATCCGCCTGCCTGCGCGCCGTGGATGACCATCATGCCCATGAGCAGGGCGTTGATCTTGTAGCGCGCGGCGAATCCGAGGGCGATCGGGGCGACGATGGCCACCGCGGCCGGTCCGAGCGCACCAATGGAGGTCAGGACACCGGTGATGCCGAACATCACCCAGGGGATGAGTGCCACCCGGCCTCCGACGAGTCGAACGGCTCCGCGGACCAGCAGGTCGACCGTGCCGTTGTTCTGCGCGATGGCGAACAGGTAGGTGATGCCGACGAGCGTGAGGAAGAGACTGCTCGGGAAGCCGGCAATGATGTCGTCGGCACCCATGCCCACGGCAAGTGTTCCGACGAAGAACGCCGCCACGAACCCCAACGCGCCCATGTTCACGGGGAACACGGTTGCGGCGAGGAACATGACGACGAGCGCAAGGATGGGTATCAACTCGGTCGACATCGAAGGTCTCCGGTCCGTCTGTGGTGTCACCCGAGCGGTTGCCCAGGATCTCCAGTGGCTAATTGGACTGGCCACTGAGTCAATAGGGACTCAACCAGTGAAGTGGATCACTTGTCAACCCCCGATGTGTCCGCCGTTACGTGCATGGCGGCGACTAGGGTGGAGGTCCAGAGGAACAGAGAGCGAGTGACACAGTGGCTGAGCAAATTCGCCCCGTGACCCGACCACGGCTGTACGAGGTCATCGTCGAACAGCTGTGCAAGCACATCGCCGACCGCGAGATGAACCCTGGCGATCGACTTCCGCCCGAGCGCGAACTGGCCGGACACCTCGGGGTCAGTCGAGCATCCTTGAGCCAGGCCCTCGTCGCCCTCGAAGTACAGGGCATCCTGTCGGTCCGGCACGGCGACGGCGCAGTGCTCGTACGACGGCCCGTGGGAGACATGGCAATTCGTGCTCTACGCGAGCACGCAGACCGGCTACCCGAGGTGATCGAGGCCCGCGAGGCA
>NZ_LVCU01000532.1:0-26051 GCF_001647185.1 Rhodococcus sp. EPR-147 | reverse complement strand
CACCGAGATGCGAGGTCAACGTGGTGACGACAGTGCCCACCTTCGGCACTGCAGCGTGAGACACCGAAACGCCCAGGGCCACATCGGAGAACACCTGCGATGCAGCGGCCGTGACCAATGCATCGAACGAGGTGACGGCCGAGGCCTGAACTTCCCAGACGTGGCGGCCATCCGGCAAGGCGACTCGGGCACCTGGAACTCGCGCGTTGCCGCTGGAGCTGACCTGCGAGTTCAGCCAGAACTCCTTGCGCAGGTACGCGGTACGCGGTATCGGCGCGTACGGGCCGGACTCGAACAGCGTGGCCAGTTCCAGGGCGTGCCCGTGGACGTAGAGCTGCGCCAGCGCGGAGAGGAAGGTCTCGGACTCGTCCTCCTTGCGCTTGAGCGTCGGGATCAGAGTCGAATCGGCGACGCCTGCAGCCCAGGCCGTGGCGGCGACCGACATCAGCGCGACAGGGTTGGGAGCAAGCTCGACGAACGTCGTGTGACCGTCTCCCACAGCGACATTGACGGCCTGAGTGAACCAGACCGGATGACGCATTCCCTTGGTCCAGTACTCGACGCCGTGAATAGCCGCATGCCCGACGCGATAGTGGGCCTCGCGATCGACCGACGAGTAGACCCCGGCAGTGAGTTTGCCGGGTTCGATTCCGGCGAGTTCGGCGGCCAACTCACCGAGCAGGACATCCACTGCCGCGGTGTGTCCGGCACCCTTGACGTCGAGCAGGCGGGCCATCTTGCCTGCGGCCTCGGCCATTTCGACGAGGGCCTCGACCTCGGCGCGTGGTCCTCCGACGGTGGTGTGCGTCGGTGCTGCGTAGACGCAGGGTTCGACGTTGGGGAATTGATCGGTGAGGGTCTTGACCTCGTCGGGGGTGTACTCGACGAGAGCCATGGCACCCTGCGATGCGGCTCCGAGTCCTTCCTGGCCCTCGGCCAGCAGGCGCGAACGGGCGTAGATGATGCGCACCGCGTCTTCGAGGTTCAGGCCACCGGCAACGTATGCGGCCGCTACCTCGCCCATCGAGTGTCCGATGACGGCCGCCGGCTCGGCACCGTGTGCGCGAAGCGTTGCCGCCAAGGCGATCTGGATGACGAAGATGGCGACCTGGGAATTCTCGAACTCGTAGGTCTGCGAGTCGTCGAGGATGATCTCGCGGATGGAGTAACCCGCCTCGTCGACGAGCAGTTCGTCGACCTTGTCGACCTCGGCGGCGAACACCGCGTTGGTGCGGTAGAGCCGCGACGCCATCTTGCGGTGCTGCGAACCGAAGCCGGAGAACACCCACACCGCCCCGTTGGACGCGGGCGAATCTGCCGAGAACACACCGGGGCCCGGCTTGCCTGCGGCGATGGCGCGCAATCCGGCGATGGCCTCGGCTGTGGTCGACGCCAGAACCACTGCGCGCGAACGCCCGTGGTTGCGGCGAGCCAACGTGCGGCCCACGTCGACGAGAGGCGTCGTGCTGCCCTCTTCGGTTTCGAGCCAGTCGGCCAGTTCCGATGCGGCCCGCTTACGACGCGAGGGCAGGGCCGCGGACACAGCGAGAATCACTGTCTCCGAACCTGTTTCAGCGTCGGACAGTACGGTCTCGGCCTCGGCCACCGGATCCGTGGTCTCGACCTCCGACACGACGGGTTCGGGCTCGGCGACGATCGGCAGTTCCTCACCGGCCACATCGGTGAGGCCCTCGACGAGAACGGCTTCCGGATCCACAGCCGCCGGATCGAATGCGTCTGCGGTCTCGCCCGGGACGTACTCGCGGACGACGACGTGCGCGTTGGTGCCACCGAATCCGAAGCCGGAGACGCCTGCGACGGCCTTGCCGGTGTACCGCGGCCAGTCGGTGGCCTCCGGGATCACCTTCAGGTGCGCCTTGTCGAAGTCGATGTACGGGTTGGGGCCCACGTAGTTCAGCGACGCAGGCAGCTTGTTCTGCTGCATCGCCAGGACGACCTTGATCAAACCTGCTGCGCCTGCGGCCGATTCGAGGTGTCCGAAGTTGGTCTTCGCCGATCCCAGCAGGGCAGGCTTGTCGGCGTCGCGACCACGGCCGACCACACGACCGAGAGCGTCGGCCTCGATCGGATCGCCCAGAATGGTTCCGGTGCCGTGCGCTTCGATGTAGTCCACGCCCGACGGGTTGATACCGGCGTCGCGGTAGGCGAACCGCAGCGCGTCGGCCTGTGCGTCCGGGTTCGGTGCCAGCAGACCGTTGGAGCGGCCGTCCTGGTTGATCGCGGAGCCGGCGATGACGGCAAGCACCTGATCACCGTCGCGCTCGGCGTCTTCGAGTCGCTTGAGCACGACGAGTCCGCCGCCTTCGGAGCGGATCATGCCGTTCGCGTCGGAGGAGAAGGCCTTGATCCGGCCGTCGGGCGCGAGCACACCCGTCTGACCGAATCCGACGGTGATGGGCGGTGCGAGCAGCATGTTGACGCCACCGGCGACGGCAAGATCGGATTCTCCGGTACGCAGACTGCGCACCGCCTGGTGCACGGCGACGAGCGACGACGAGCACGCGGTGTCGACGGCGATCGACGGCCCGCGGAAGTCGTAGAAGTACGACACTCGGTTGGCGACGATGGCGGTGGACGTGCCGGTGAGGGCATACGGGTGCACGGCCGGGTCGCTGACGGCGATGAGCTGGTAGTCGTTGGAGGAGCTGCCGATGAAGACGCCCACCTGGCTGCCCTTGATCGAGCTGGCCGGAATGTGCGCGTGCTCCAACGCTTCCCAGGTCAGTTCCAGCGCGAGCCGCTGCTGCGGATCGACGTTGACGACCTCGTTGGGCGACATCGCGAAGAACTCGGCGTCGAAGGTCTTGACGTCGTCGAGGTAACCGCCCTTGGTCACCGTCGCGGCCACCGCGGCAGCGATGACGGGATCGGAGGTGAATTCCTGCCAGCGGCCGTCGGGCAGATCGGTGATGCCGTCGCGGCCCTCGATCAGCAGCGACCACATCTCTTCCGGAGTGTGTCCGGTGCCCGGGAAGCGGGAGGACAGGCCGACGATCGCGACGTCGTGCGCATCGCCCGACTGTCCGCCGCTGGTGTAGAACGCGTCGTCCACGGTGCCGACGGGCTCGTCCGGCTCGCCTTCGATGATGATCTTGGCCAGCGACGCGATGGTGGGGTGCTGATAGACGACGGTGGCGGTCAGCGTGACCCCCACCAGCTCCTCGATCTCGCCGCTCAGTGCGACGGCATCGCGAGAGGACAGACCGAATTCCTCCATCGGGCGGTCGTCGGAGATGGCCGACGCCGGCTGCCCGGTCGCGTCCGCAACCCAGTTGCGCAGCCAGTCCCGCAGCTGCGCAACCGTGAGGTCTCCGCCGTCCACGCGCTCGATTTTGTCTGTCTCTTGTTCAGCCATTACTCACCAAGTCGTATCGGAGGAAGAACGGAGGATGCGTCCGTCAGTCGGGCAGTTCTGCATCCGGGAAGGCCGTCTGCTGGTAACCGCCGCGCAGCGTGCCCTCGATGTACGCGGCCTTGCAGGCGCGTCGAGCGATCTTGCCGCTGGACGTACGCGGAATGGAACCGGCCGGGACGAGCAGGACGTCGCGCACGGTGACCCCGTGCCGTGCCGATACCGCGGTACGCACCTCGTCGGCGATCGGAGCCGGGTCTGCCTTGCCCGAGCCGGGTGCACGCTCGGCGACGATGACGAGCTGCTCGGAGCTGTCGTCGGAGTCCTTGGTCAGGGCTGCGCCGCTGAACTCGAACACGATGTCCGGGAGCTGGTTGAGCGGTACGGCGAAGGCCGCGACGAAGCCGGGACGCAGCGCCTTGCTGGCTTCCTGAGCCGAGAACTCGAGGTCCTGCGGGTAGTGATTGCGGCCGTCGACGATGACGAGGTCCTTGACGCGACCGGTGATGTAGAGCTCGCCGTCGTGGTAGACGCCGAAGTCGCCGGTACGCATCCAATTGCCACCCTCGGGAGCGCCCTCTGCGTGCGAGCCCTCGGAGTTCCGGTGGACGAGCTTGTTGTGGAAGGTCTCCGTGGTCTCGGTCTCGCGGCCCCAGTAGCCCTTGCCGATGTTCTCGCCGTGCAACCAGATCTCGCCGACGTGCTCGTCGGCAACCTCGGTGGCGGTCTCGGAGTCGACGATGGCTGCCCACTGGCTGCGTGCGACGGTTCCGGTGGACACCTGCGGGATGGCACCGGGGGCGTCGGGGGCGACGACGACGAAGTTGCCTGCGTTGAGCTCGACGCGGTCGACGTAGACGACCTTGGCCTCGTCGGCGTGCTTGCTGGTCGAGACGAACAGGGTCGCCTCCGCCATGCCGTAGGACGGCTTGATCGCGGACTTGGGCAGTCCGTAGGGGCCGAACGCCTCGTTGAACTTCTTCATCGACGACGTGGTGACGGGCTCACTGCCGTTGATCAGACCGATGACGTTGGACAGGTCGAGGCTCTCGCCGTTCTTCGGCAATCCACGCTGGGCGGCATGCTCGAACGCGAAGTTCGGTGCTGCCGCGAAGGTGCCTGCGCCGTCGGAGACAGCTGCGAGTTCCTTGATCCAGCGCCAGGGCCGCTGCACGAAGGCGCGCGGGCTCATGATGGTGATGTACTTGCCGCCGAGCGCCGGGAGGATGACGGTCAGCAGGCCCATGTCGTGGAACATCGGCAGCCAGGTGACGCCGCGGGAGTCGTGGTTGATCTCCATGCTGTCGACCATCTGCAGCGCGTTGACGCCCACTGCGCGGTGCGTGATCTCGACGCCGGCCGGCGTCCGCGTCGAGCCGGAGGTGTACTGCAGATACGCAATGTCGTCGAGCCCGGCTTTGGGCTCGACCCATGTCTCACCGACGCTGTCCGGGACGGCGTCGACGGCGATGATCCGGGGACGCTCCGCGGCGGGCAGGGCGCGGAAGAACGCGCGCACGCCTGCGGCCGAGTTGCTCGCGGTGAGGATGGCGCTCGGCTTGCAGTCACCGAGGACGGCATGCAGGCGGTCGGTGTGGCCCGGCTCGTCGGGATCGAACAGCGGCACCGCGATGGTGCCCGCGTAGATCGCACCGAAGAAGGCGATGACGTACTCGAGGCCCTGCGGTGCCAGGATCGCCACTCGATCACCGGGCTGGGTGACCTGCTGCAGGCGAGCCGCGACCGCTTTGAGGCGAGTACCGAACTCGGCCCAGGTCAGCTCGTGAGCCTCGCCGTCACGTTCCCGGGAGTAGTCGACGAACCGGTACGCGAGCGTGTCGGAATTCTCCTGCACGTTCACCTCGACGTGGCGGACGAGCGTCTGCCCTTCCCCGATGGTGATGTGGCCGTTCTCATCGATGAAATCATCGAACGTGTGGCTCATTACTTCAATCTCCTCCGACACGAATCCGCTGCCACACAGCCTGCGTGACCTGGGCCCGCACCACCGGCTGCGTGCATGCAGACACCGAACAGCGTTTTATGTTACTGACTAGTAGCTCTTACGGTGTCGGTTTGGCACCTGGTTTGAAAGGCCAGCTACATGGTACCGACACGCGCCTGCGTCACTCGCCTTTCAGCAAGTCGACAACCGGCGCGAATGCTTCCATTTGAGTAGGGAAAACCCCGACATAGGACATCGTCGTCCGCGCGCGAACGTTACGGATCTGATCGGCAATTTCCTCGTATGTCCCGAATGCGAGGTACGGAGACGACAGGATGTCCTCGACGGTGAGCTTGACGTCGACGTCCACGTTCGGCGGATAGCCGTTGTCGAGTGCCGCCAGCGCCATCTCGGCCATCTGTTCACGGTCGTCGGTGACCACGATCGTGGTGATGGCCCAGTTCAGTTCGATGTCGTCGAACCGATCGCCTGCGGCCGCGCGAATGAGCTCGACTCGCTCGAGGGTCTTCTCGATGGTCATGCCCGAGAGCAACAGCTTGCCCTCCTTCGAGGTGCTCGGCACCACGGAGATGATGTCGGCATACTTGGCCGCCAACGCGAGCATCTTCGGACCGCCACCGCCGATGCAGATCGGAGGACGCGGTCCCTGCCGCGGCCGAGGACTGCCCTTGAGACCGGTGATCGTGTAGTGCTTGCCCTCGAAATTGCATTCCTGACCGCGCAGCAGCACGTCGAGAATTTCGAGCGTCTCTTCCAACTTCTCGATGCGCACGCCCGGGCGGTCGTACGTGATGCCCGCCTTGTCGTACTCCTCACGCATCCAACCTGCGCCGAGACCGAGTTCGAGCCGCCCGCCCGACAGCACATCGATGGTGGCCGCGTCCTTGGCCAGCACCGCGGGATGCCGGAAGCCGTTGGCCAACACAGCGGTGCCGAGCCGAATCTTGTCGGTGGCGACGGCGAGCGCGCCGAGTGCTGCGATGGGACCGACCTGGTTGCCCAGGTGATCGGGAATCATGAAGCTGTCGTAGCCCAGTTCCTCGGCCTGCTGCGCCAGCTTGATGAACTTCCGAGCCCCGCCCTCCTCGGCGTTTCCCTCTCCGCCCGCAGCGAATCGGAATTTACGCGGCCCTGCGGTCGCGGCCTCGGCGGAACTCATCTATTGCTCTCCTCGGAGTGTGGAGCGGTCTTGTTTCGGGTGGCGAGAGCAGCCCGGCCGGGGCCGATCTGCGCAGGTCCAAGGCGCCACTCTAGCCGCTGGCCCGAGTCGATCACACCGGCTGGGGGTTTCCCGACCCAGGTTTGTGCCCGGCAATAGATCGCCACACGTCGCGTTGTGACGTTTCCGTTATAAAAGCGTCAGCGCTCACGAATGCGGGGGCGTCGGGGCGTTCTCGATCAGTCCGGCGGCCCACGAAGCGGTCCACTGAGTAGCCGTCGTACCGGATTCGTCGACGACGAAACTGTTGTACGACGCATGAACGGGGTTGCCTGCAGCACCGATCAGAATCTGGATGCTCTGCGGAATGTTGCGGAGCGACAATCCATCCGACGGCGACGAGCAGATCAGATCGCCGGGAGCACAGATCTGATTGGTCCGGTCGTCGAGAGCACCGAAGCCACCTTCCCGACGCCCCGTCATCGTGATACCGGGCAGGTCGAGTCCTCCGAGCGCAACCTCGGCACCGACGCCGTCGAGCGGGGCCGGAACATCGGTGCCGGAGACGCCGTCGCGTCGGCCATCGGCGATGAGGGTGACGCCGAGAACACGATCGGCGGAAATGGGACCGTTGCCCGCTCCGATGTCCGCTGCGATGTCGCCGGAGATGACCGCGCCCTGAGAGAAGCCGGCGAGGACGAAATTGGTCAACGGGCAACGCGCGCTGACATCGGTCATCTTCTGCACGGCGACGGCTTTGCCCTGGGTGCGGCTGTTGTTGTAGGACTCCTGGCCGTCCGGCGGCAGCGCGATGGGATTCGAGAACTGCGCCACGTACGGCACGGTGTAGACGTCCGCTCGCGAGCCGGGGAACTGCTCCTGCAACGGGCGAGTGACGTTGAGCATCAACGACACCGGATTGGCCGTCGGGTTGTACGGATCGTCGGTGGCAGACGACTCCCAGGTACCGGGGATGGCGATGACCTGAACGTCGGGGCAATCGGCCGGCTGCGACGTCGGCTCCTCGGGGCCCGGAGGCACCGGAATTCCCGGTTCCTTCGGCAGCCTTCCGGCAAACAGGTACCAGAGGACGACGATGATCAGACCGATGATCGCCGCAACGGCGATCACCGGAAGAATTCTGCGCTTACGCTTGGCCATCACCGTGGATCTCTACGGCCTGCAGTACGTCGCCTGCGCGGCGGCGATGTAGGTCTGAGCCGCCTGCTGAGCCTGCGTCTCGCTCATCTGGGTTCCGGAGGCGCTGGCCTCGACGCCGACGTTCGCCGTGACGAAGGTCGAGATCTCCTCGGCCGTGACGCCCTGCGCCTGCGCGGCACAGATGTAGTTGGCCGTCGAGACCGCGATGTCGCCGTTGCCCGCCGGGGTGACGCCCTGCTTCCTCAACTCGTCCAGGAAACTCTGACCGCGGTCGTCGATCTGACTTTCCGTGGGCCCCGGGAAATCGTCCGGGACGGGCTGAGGCTGCTCGGGCGGCGCGGTGGCCGCCTCCCCCGGACTCGTGGTCGGCGCAGCGGTGGTGGTCTCTGCAGCCGACGTCGTCGAACTCGCCTCGGTCGTCGTCTCGACGGCCGAGGTGGTGCTCGTCGGAGCTCCGGTCGCCGTCGAGTCGTCACTCCCGCAGGCCACCAGCATCGAACTCGCCGCAACGGCGAACACACCGAGCGACAGAGTCCTGGTGAGGGAATTACGCGTCATCGATCGAAATCCTTCGGTCGTCGGGTTCGCAGGCGAGAGTACCGCCGCGCTCTGTGAGGACTCTGAGCTGCTGTCGGCAGGTTCTACGGCGCGATCGTGGCAACGCCGTCCTTCAGCGTGATGATGCCGAACTGGAAGTTCTGCTGCTTGCCGCCACCGTCGATGTCGAACTGATCGCTGGTGGGGTAGCCGAGCCGGCCGCCCTCGTAGCCGACCGATCCCCACGCGTCGAAGATCGGACCGTACGGAGTGGACCAGGCACCGCTCAGAGGGCTCCAGTAGATGTTGCCCGTCTCGAACTGGTTGAAGCGTCCGCCGTCCCTGATCGGACCGAGCTCGTTGGACTTGGGGAACCCGAGAGGTCCACCCTCCCAACCCAATTCGCCGTACTTGCCCAGAATCATGCCCTGCACCGAGTGCACACCGGCCTCGGGCGAGGTGTAGATGGCACCGATCTCGAAGCCCTGCACCGATCCGGGCTTGGTCGGCGTTTCCACCTCGTCGAGCACCGGGTAGCCGAGCGGTCCGCCCTCGTAACCCTGGGCGGCCCACTCGTCGAGCACGGCACCCTTGACCGCGTGCGCGCCGGTCTGCGGCGTGAAGTAGACCATGCCGTTCTGGAAGGCGTTGAACCGTCCGCGACCGTCGGGGGTTCCGATCTCGCCGGTCGTCGGGAAGCCGAGAGCACCCTCGGGGCCCCTGTTGCCCTGATAGATGCCACCGATGGCACCGGCGACGACCTGCGCACCGGTGTCGGGGGTGAAGAAGACCCGACCGAAGGTGAAGTCCTGTGCGCGTCCGCCTGCCACGTTGTATTCGGCGGTCAAGCACGGGCCGAGCCACGAATTGGCACCGCTCGCGTTGCCGATCAGTCCGGCGGCGCTGCATGCGGGCTTGTCCACCTCGACGCCGAGCGCGGTGGCGAGCTGCGGCCACAGCTGATGCAACTCGAACTGCCAGTACGGCCACGAGTGCGTGCCCGACGGCCGGTAGTTGACCTGAGCGGGGATGCCGAGCTGGTTGAGCTTGGTGGCGAACGTCTGCGAGGTCAGTCGCGACAGAATCTCGAGACCCATGCCTGCGTAGTTGGTGCTCACACCAGGAATGGGCGACGGCTGATCGTAGGGTCCGGCCGAACCGTTGCCGCTCGAGATGTAGAGACTGACACCTTCGAGCTTGTCGGCCAGCACGTACGGATCGTGCTGAGCCCACAGCGAGTTCGACGGCGGTCCCCACATAGCGCTGGAGTTGAACCCACCGGCGTCGGTCATCGCGTACTGAATAGCCTGCGGCATACCCAGCGAGGTGGTGCTCAGGATGCCCGAGAGCGATCCGGCGAACTTGAAAAAGCCGGGGTTGCGCGCGGCCAGGAACATCGCGGACGTGCCGCCCATCGACAGTCCGACGACGCCGCGGTTGTCGGTGCTGCGCCAGTCGCGCTCGAGAATCGGCGGGAGCTCCTCGGTCAGGAACGTCTCCCACTGGTAGTTCTTGCCGTTGTCCTGATCGACCCAGTCGGAGTAGAAGCTGGACTGGCCGCCGATGGGCAGGACCACGTTGACGTTCTTGTCGGCGAAGTACGACTCGGCGTCGGTCTCGGCCGTCCAGCCGTTCTCCTGGTCGGTCGCGCGCAGGCCGTCGAGCATGTACACCTGCGGGAACGTCGCCTGAGGGTTGATGTTCCAGTCACGCGCGAGCAGTAGCTGAACCTGGATGGGCGTTCCCATCGAGGGCGACTGGATCCACAGCGCGACGCGACGATCGGAGAGCCAGTCCACCGAAGTGACGGTGGCACCGGATGTCTGTGTGTAGGCGGGGCCGGCCAGTGCAACAGGGGCCGTGCTGGCGACGGGGGCCGCGGAGGCAACGGTCGTCGTCGCGAAGGGGATCATCAGCGCGGAAGCGACGGTCAATGCTGCTGCCGCTCGCCGAGCCCGTGTACCGGCCGATGTAGTCCGACCGAACCGAACAAGCTCAGTGCGCATGATGGTGACTCTCTTTCGACGTGACATTCGAAGGTCTCCTATCGAGACATGCTTCGTATGTCTTTCTACACGTGCCCGCTGCCGACGAGAAGCAGACGCGCTGTGACTGGTGGTGCAATTGTGAACAGAGGTGCCGCTAACGATCCGCTGGAACAGAAATGCCGCCCGGCGTAGGGACGCGGGCGGCACTTCCGGAGAACATGACGATGGTGAACGTCAGGCGTTCAGGGCTTCCAGGATCTGGCCGCGAGCCTTCCACAGCTCGGCTCCCCAGTACGGCCATGCGTGAATGCCGTTGGACGGGAAGCTGTAGGTGGCCGGGATGCCGAGAGTGTTCATGCGGATCTGGAATGCACGGGTGTTGGCGAGCGAGAGGGCCTCGAGCGCCATGCCGTTGGCGGTGTTGTAGAAATCGATCGGCGCGGCCGGTCGATCGAACTCGCCGGGCAGACCACTGGCGGCCGAGATGTACAGGGACATGCCCTCGAGCCTCGGTGCGAAGACGAACGGGTCGTTACGCAGCCACGCCGGGTTCCAGGGCGGTCCCCACATGGAGTCGACGTTGAAGCGTCCGGCATCGAGCATGGCGACGCGGATGGCCTCACGCATGCCGGGCGCGGAGATGTTGAGGTAGCCCGAGAGCGAACCGGCGAACTTGAACTGATCGCGGTGGTAGGCGGCGAGCGTCAGAGCGGCCGAGCCACCCATGGACAGTCCGAGTACACCGTTGTTGCTGCGCGAGACGCCGTAGTTCTCGAGGAACGCGGGCAGCTCCTGGGTCAGGAAGGTCTCCCACTTGTAGGTGACTTCCTGGCCGTTGAAGTTCGACGAGGTGTACCAGTCGCTGTAGAAGCTCGACTGACCGCCGACGGGCATGACCAGGGTCACGTTGTCGTTGGCGAACTGATCCTGCGCGTTGGTCTCGAACGTCCAGGCGTTGCGGTCGTCGCGTGCGCGCAGTCCGTCGAGCAGGTAGAGAGCAGCGTTGCCACCGCGGGCCGCCCATTGGACCTGAACCTTGATGGGGCCCATCTCGGACGGAACGATCAGGTCCTCACGGCCACCGGCGGGCGTTTGGTGCACGACGGGAGCAGGCGCTGCAACAGCGACCGCTCCACCGACGACACCGGCTGCGATGGGAAGGACGAGCGCGGCAGCACCGACGCCGAGCAGGCGCTGACGCCAGCGTGAAGACGCCTTCGGGGTTCTGCTGAGGCCGGCAAATCGCATGAATCGTGCTCTCTCTCATCTACGCGGTCTCCGCGACATGCGGCCCCCGGCAATCGAACAGGGCTTTCTGGGTGGCCCCTCGAGGCCAGGGACGATGTGGTCCCGAAAAACTGAGGTTCTGCTGTGAAAACAGGCGAACCGCTCGATGGAGGTTATTCCATCGAGCGGTTCCAAGGCAAAACTGTGATCAGCGTCCCAGTTTCACCTCGACGTTTCCTTGAAACAGGAGACTATCCTGCCCGGCCCCCGCTGAACAGGCCTGAAAAGTCGTGAAGTTTCACGAAGGGCCGAAAAGCGGGCGAAACGACCGAAACGAAGTGCGGCTGGTCAGCCACCGATGTTGGCGCTCAGGTCCGGTGCCATGATGCGGATCTGCTCGCCCCAGTAACCCCACTGGTGGGTACCGACGGCCGGGAACGCGTACGTGACGTTGTTGGCGCCGATGCTTGCCATCCGGATCTGGAACGCCCGGCTGTTCGCCAACGCGATGGCCTCGAGGCCCATGCCGTTGGCGGTGTTGTAGTAGTCGATGAAGCTCTGCGGGCGATCGAGTCCGCCGGGCAGACCGCTACCTGCGAACACCCATACGCGGGTTCCGTTGTCGCGCAGACGAGGCGCGAAGACGAACGGGTCGTTGCGCAGCCACGCCGGATCCCACGGCGGTCCCCACATCGCGTCGATGTTGTAGCGACCGGAGTCGAGCAACGCCAGACGCATCGCTTCACGCATGCCGGGAGCAGAGATGTTCAGGTAGCCGGACAGCGAGCCCGCGTAGCTGAACTGGTCCGGGTGGTAGGCGGCGAGCGTCAGAGCTGCCGATCCGCCCATGGAGATACCGATGACGCCGTTGCGGTTGGGGTTGAAGCCCCAGTTGGCGCGCAGGTTCTCACGCAGGTTCTGCGTCAGGAAGGTCTCCCACTTGTACGTGGTCTGTTGGCCGTTGAAGTTCGACGGTGCGTACCAGTCGGAGTAGAAGCTCGACTGTCCGCCGACCGGCTGGACGACGTTGATGTTGTATCCGGCCAGTACGGCACCGGCGTCGGTCTCGTGCTCCCAACCGGAGATGTCGGTGGTGGCCCGCAGCCCGTCGAGGAGGTAGACGACGCGGTCGGTGTTACCGTCCGCGGCGCGCCAGACGCGGCTCTTGATCGGACCCATCGACGAGTCCGTCCACACGTCGATGGCATTGCCGTCGAAGGCCGCGTTTGCAGTCGCGCCACCGCCGGCTACAGCCAATCCCAGTGGTAGGACCACTGCCATCAGCATGGACGTGGCGGCGCGGCGTCCCCAGGACCCACCCCGCTTGTCCTCGGACCGGCTCTTCCTTCTACCCAGCATGCACTCGACCTCTCAGCTGCTTCGTCGTCACATCGGTTACGCAATCAACGCTTGATCTCGCAAGTCCATCATGTCTGCCGCCCGACCACACAGGTCGGACGCATACACATCCTCCGCACTTATCGCGCGAAGGACGACCCCCGTTACATGATCGAGATAGCTCATCTTGGCGTCGACACCAATTCGGCGCAACCCGGTGACCTTTTCGTGTTCGGACACCTAATTGTCCGCCTTCAATATCGGAGCCGGAAGATCACATCGTTGTATTTCGTACTTCGGCACCCGATCGAACCGATATCCGGCGTAGAAGAGCGAACGCTTGACATTCCGGACGAACAAATCCTTCGTCAACGGCGCTCGATACGAGGTGAGCAGTTCCTGGGTGTCGGGGCAGGTCAGCGCAACCTGAGCCTCGGTGACCCAGTCCTCGTCCATGTACCAGGGCAGGTACGGATGAACGGCGACGAGGCCGAGATCGGCCACCACCCAGTCCGGATAGAGATTCTTGTCGTGTCCGATCCGGCCGTTCTCGAGCCGCTCGGTGTGCGACGCCAACGGGTACGCCAGTCCCATCTGGTCGATGACCCGCACGTCGAGGCCGACGTTCATGCTGGTCATTCCGAGGTTCAGGAAGAAGACGGTGTGACCGAAGCCACCTTCCGGGATGGGGAGTGGTGGGGGAACGACATCCCAGTACGTGAACTGCGCCGACGGCAACAGCAGGCCGCCGTCCGGAGTGTCCTCGATCGCCTCGACCATCCCGCGCATCCGCGGGTAGTCGAGGTAGTCCGCGGCCAGGATCGGGTGGGCGTGCCCGGTGTTGAGCGAGTAGAACGCCCGCTCGTCGACGATGCCACTGCGGCCGACGATCGAACCCTGCGGCATACCCGTCGTATTGGCAGCCACGACGGCCCAGACCACGATGCCGCCCCAGACGAAAAGATCGGCGAAGAATATCGCGGTGGCGCGGTCTGCAGACCATCGTTTCGGAAGGGCGACCGGCAGCACCGAAATCGGCAACAAAAGCGTGAACAATGCCGGCAACAATGTGCGGCCGTGCATGAAATCGCCGCCGACGCGAATCGCGTACAAAGCCAGCAGAAGGCCACTGATCAATACGAAGACGACCACGGCGGTCGGCGTCCGTAGCGCTGCGAGCCAGCCGCCGACGGTGCGGGGCAGGGACAACCGCACTCGGGAGGCCGACAGAACGGCACCGACGACGAGCAGTAGGAGTGGCAGCCACAGCAGGTACGGGCCCACGAGGTTGGACAGGTACTCGAACCCCTGCGACCACTTGGCTCCGCCGGCATCCTTCGACACCGCGGTGTTGGGGTACGGCAGGCCGTAGTAGCCCATGCGCCAGATCTGGTAGAGCACCGGCACGGCTCCGGCGAAAACGAACACTCGGAGCCTGGACGACCAACTCTGCGGGGCCAGGAAGATCATCGCCAGCGCGAGCACCGCCACGATGGACAGTTCCGGACGCACCAGCGGGCCGAGGCCGGCGAAGAACGCCAGCAGCAGCAGCTCGGCGCCACCGCTCCGGCGCTGGCCCCAGCGAACCATCAGCAGCCACAGCATCGCCAGCCAGAAGATGACCAGGCAGGTCTCGAGGCCGGACGTCGCGAAGTCGCGGGCAGGAGGAACCGCGATGTAGACCAGGACGCCTGCGGGCAGGAACAGGGTCTTCGATGCGGTACGTCCTCGCAGCGCGAACGTGCCGATCATCGCGATGACGACGGCGGCCGTGGACAGCACGAGCGCGATCGTCAGGACGACGTACTCGAGGCGTCCCTCGCTCAGCCAACTGCCTGCGTAGACGAGGTACGTCCAGATGGTGCTGGTGTTGGTCTCGACTCGTTCGCCCGCGTTGAACACCGGTCCGTTGCCGGCCAGCAGGTTGCGGACGGTGCGCAGCACGATCAGCCCGTCGTCGGCGATCCAGCGGCGCTCCCACGCACCCCAGAGGAACAACGCCCCGGTGACCACGGTCCCGATCCAGAAGAAGGGCCGGGTGATCGATGCCCGAGCGGACTTCTCTTCTCGCGCGTCTCGCTGGTCAGGCGAGGTAGACAGCGACACCAACCACTCCGATCCACGCTATGGCGAGTAGCTGGAGAACCCTGTCTCCCAACGCGATCTCTTCGGGTTCGCCTGCCTCGCCGCCATCGACATCCACTGCGTATCGCAGGATTGCGATGGTAAACGGAATCATCGAGATCGCGAACCAGTTGGCGTCCGTGCCCGCGTCTTCCTGGAACGCCCACAGGCCGTAACAGATGACGACGGCCGTTGCCGACAGCGTCCAGACGAATCGCAGGTATGTGGTGGTGTAGTTCTCGAGCGATTTGCGGATCTTCGCTCCGGTGCGTTCGGCGAGCTGCAGCTCGGCGTAGCGCTTGCCGGCAGCCATGAAGAGCGATCCGAACGCCATGATCAGCAGGAACCACTGCGACAGCGGGATCGACGCGGCGACGCCACCGGCGATCGCGCGCAACAGGAAGCCCGAGGACACGATGCAGATGTCGAGCACGGCCTGGTGCTTGAGACCGAAGCAGTACGCCAGCTGGATCACGATGTAGACGCCGATGACCAGCGCCAGCTTCCAGTTCGCGAGGAACGACAGACCGATGGCGAGGGCGAAGGACACCACGGCCATCGCGTAGGCGATGTTGACGGGCAGCACGCCCGCGGCGATCGGCCGGAACCGCTTGGTGGGGTGTGCGCGGTCGGCCTCGACATCGAGGGCGTCGTTGACGAGGTAGACCCCGGACGCGGCGAAGCAGAACACGACGAACGCGAGCGCGACGGACAGCAGCACGTCGGGGTCGGTGACCGAGCCCGCCGCCAGCGGTGCAGCGAGCACCAGGACGTTCTTGACCCACTGACGCGGACGAAGCGCCTTGACGATGCCGTCCGCCAGGTTCTTCGGCGGCGCGCCTACGGGTGCGGCATCCTCGCTCATTTGTCTCCTTCGAACTTCACGACGGCCGCAGCCGTCAACGCGCCGAGTGCAGATCCTGCCAGCACATCGGTGGGGTAGTGGACTCCGAGCACCAAGCGCGAGAGCAGCATGGGTGGGACGAGGACCGCCGGTAACGGTAGCCCGGTCACCCGGCCGAGGAGAACCGCGGCGGCTGTGGTGGATGTCGCATGCGAGGACGGAAAGCTCAGCTTGCTGGGCGTCGAGACGTTGATGCGCACGGCCGGATCGTGGGGACGTGGCCGGCGCACGATTCGCTTGATGACGATCGACGCGGCGTGGGAGCCCACTGCCCCGACTGCCACCGAGGCCCACTGACGCCGACGCGGCTTGTCCAGCGCAGCACCGATACCGGCGATCGCGACCCAGCCGAGTGCGTGTTCGCCGAAGTGCGACATGCCGCGGGCGACGGTGATCGCGCCCGGTGCACTGCCGACGGTGCTCTGCACCTTCTCGAGGATCCTGACTTCCGTCGGGGCCTCGGTCTGGCCCTTACGCCTGGTAACGAAAGACACGTTCCCACGTTTCCTTACTGGTCAGGTGCGGCACGGCATCGCGATACCGAGCCTTGAGGGCGGGGAATTCGGCCGCCAACTGCTTGCGCAGCGACAGTGCTTCCTTGAGCAACGCCGCGGCCTGAGCGCGGTCTCGCTTGCGGTAGACGACGCCCCGGCCGTCGGCGGTGGTGACGGTGACGCCGTCGACCTGGGAGAGCAGGAACCAGCGCGCGTCGAGAGTCGGGACGTTGAGCTGTGGGCGGTCGTGATGCTGAGTGTGCGCAGGCTTTGCGTTGTGCAGCAAGCCTTTTGCCAATCGGCTGATCTTGGCGAGCGGGTTGGTCGGCAGCCCGACGGCTCCCACCTCCTCACCGGACGCGAGGGGCAGCTCCGTGGAACTGCCCACGACGACGGCGTCGGGAAATTCCTTGCGCAGTGCGTGCACGGTCGGCAGCGCGGTGGGGAGGATCTCGAGGATGTGCTCGGGGCCGGCCAAGAAGTCGCGGATCGCGAGGTTCTGAATGGCGACCGTCGAGTATTCGAGGCACAGCAGATGCTTGACCGTGGCCTTGATCGTGTCGAGCACCAGGCCCTTGCCGTCGCCCGGCATGTGCAGCGATGCGACCACGAGGCGGTTGCGCAGATGGAAGTACGCCTGCCAGTCGATGGCGTCGTCCTTGTCGCTCCACGCCATGTGCCAGATGGCCGCGCCCGGCAGTGTCACCGTCGGGTAGCCGGCTTCCCGTGCGCGCAACCCGTATTCGGCGTCGTCCCACTTGATGAACAGCGGCAGTGGCTGCCCCAGTTCCTCGGCGACGACGCGGGGGATCATGCACATCCACCAGCCGTTGTAGTCGACGTCGATGCGGCGGTGCAGCAGTTTGCTGGTGCGCAGCGGGTCCTCGGAAAAGTCGTGGTCGTACTCCACGTTCTGTGCGCCGGTCCACATGAAGTTGCCGCGATCGATCACTTCGCCCATGACGTGCAGGTGGCTGCGCGCCTGCAGGTTGAGCATCTGGCCACCGACGAGCGTGGGGACCTTGGCGAATCGCGACATCGCCAGCGCCCGCAGGATCGAGTCGGGCTCGATCTCGATGTCGTCGTCCATGAACAGAATGTGTTGGCACGAGGTGTTGTTCAGTGCCTCGTACATGATGCGGCTGTATCCGCCGGACCCGCCGAGGTTGGCCTGATCGTGGATGGCGAGTCGGCCGCCGAGGGCTGCTGCCGCCTCGTCGAACCCTGGCTCGTCCTTGGCCTTGCGGGTGCCCTGATCCGGCATGATGACGGCTTGGATCACGTCGAGCACCAACGGATCCGAGCCAAGGGCCACAAGGGCTTTGACTGCGTCGGCCGGACGGTTGAACGTGGGGATACCGACGGCAACGGTGGCCTCACCGGGAGCCTCGATCGGCGCGTACCAGCCCGCACTCTCGAGAACCACCTCGGAATCGGAGGTGATGTCGAACCAGATCCAGCCGCCGTCCTCGAACGGACCGAGATCGATCAGAAACTCTTGCGCCGCATCGCCGTCCACGGCTTCACGGCCCTCGACGTGGATGCGCGACGCATCGGCCTTGGACCGGTAGACGTCGATTCGGCAGTGTCCGGAGACCTCGACGCGCAGCACCACGGACTTCAGGACGCTGTAGCGCCGCCAGTAGCTCGCCGGGAACGCGTTGAAATAGGTACAGAACGACACCTCGGACTCGGAGCCGATCGTGACCGAGGTCCGCGAGAGCGAGTGTGCCCGTTTGGCGTTGGTGAGCGCCTCTTCGAGGTACAGCGTGCGCACGTCGAGCGGTTCACCGGAGCGCGGCAGCAACACCCGCTGCAGCAGTGACTTGCCGAGAACCGGCGCGGCGTCGGCGATGCCGTCCTCGAGGAGGTGCTTGGCGGTCACTTGTCGCCTGCCAGGGGTGCACCGGTCTCGAAGTGCGGAGCCAGGGTGTTCTCGTACATGTTCAACGCGCTCGCGATGGCCATGTGCATGTCCAGGTACTGGTAGGTGCCGAGTCGGCCACCGAACAGCACTCCGCTCGCGGCGGCTTCGGCCTTGGCGCGGTCGCGGTAGGCCTCGAGCTTCTGCCGATCGTCGGGAGTGTTGATCGGGTAGTACGGCTCGTCGCCGCTCTCGGCGAAGCGGGAGAACTCGCGCATGATGACCGTCTTGTCGGTCGGGTACTGGCGCTCGGGGTGGAAGTGACGGAACTCGTGGATCCGGATGAACGGCACGTCACCGTCGTTGTAGTTCATCACCGGGGTGCCCTGGAAGTCACCCGTCGGGAGTACCTCGGTCTCGAAATCGATTGTCCGCCAGCCCAGTTCGCCCTCGGAGTAGTCGAAGTAACGGTCCAGTGGGCCGGTGTAGACGATGGGAGCGTCGGGGCTCTCGGCCACGAGCTCGGCCTTGACGTCGAACCAGTCCGTGTTCAGCCGGACCTCGATCTTCTCGTCGGCGGCCATCTTCTCGAGCCACGCGGTGTAGCCGTCGACCGGCAGACCCTCGTAGGTGTCGTTGAAGTAGCGGTTGTCGAACGTGTACCGCACCGGCAGCCGGGTGATGTTGCCCGCGGGCAGATTCTTCGGATCGGTCTGCCACTGCTTGGCGGTGTAATCCTTGATGAACGCCTCGTACAGCGGGCGCCCGATCAACGAGATCGCCTTCTCCTCGAAGTTCTGCGCGTCCTTCGAGTCGAACTCGTCGGACTGCTCTTCGATGAGTGCCCGCGCCTCCGCAGGCGAGAAGTACTTGCCGAAGAACTGCGAGATCAGGCCCAGGCCCATCGGGAACTGATACGACTGGCCCTTGTGCAGGGCGAAGACACGGTGCTGGTAGCTCGTGAAGTCGGTGAACTGGTTGACGTAGTCCCAGACCCGCTTGTTCGAGGTGTGGAACAGATGCGCGCCGTACTTGTGGATCTCGATACCCGTCTCGGGCTCGGCCTCGGAGTACGCGTTGCCGCCCAGGTGGTGCCGCCGATCCAGCACGAGGACACGCTTGCCCAACTGGGACGCCGCCCGCTCCGCCACGGTCAGTCCGAAGAACCCGGATCCGACGACGATGAGGTCGTATCGGCCGGTCACGGAGGCGTCGGAAGAGGTGGTCTCGGGGCTTACAGCAGTCACGGGCAACCAGGGTATCCGACGATCGTGACCGCTCTGCCCCGCCAGGCGTCGGTCGGCCGGTCGGAGGTCAACCGGGCAGGCGTCGAAGCAGGTAGGTGTCCATCACCCAGCCGTGCCGGGACTTGACCTCCTCGCGGGCGCGGCGGATCTCGCCCAGCACGTCGTCGAGCGGACCCGCCACCAGCTTCTCGTCCGCCGTCCCCAGGTTGGCACCCCAGTGGATGCCCCACCCTGCGCCGGTCAGCGCGCTGCAGGCCAGATTGCCGTCGAGCATGACCACGAGGTTGTCGAGGCCGGTGGCGACATCGCCTGCCAGGTTGCGGCCGGTGGTGATGACGATCGGCCCGCCGATGCGGTTGAGCACGAGGCGGTGACTCGCCGCCAGCATCGACACGCTGGAGATGCCGGGTGTGACATCGAACTCGATGTCGCCGCGCAACGCGGCCAGCCGCTCGACGACGCGGATCGTGCTGTCGTAGAGCGCGGGGTCTCCCCAGACGAGGAATCCGACGACGGTGCTGTCGTCGAGACCGTCGAGCACATCGGCGTAGGCGCGGGCGCGGGCGTCGTGCCAATCGAGGACAGCGGTCTCGTACTGCCGGGGCGATCGGTCGCGTGGCGGGTCGGGCACCTCGATCACCCGGTAGCTGCCGCAGTGGTGGCGTTCGAGGATCTCCTGCCTGGCTGTTGCGAGATCTCCGACGGATGCACCCTTGTCCGCGACGACGAACACGTCGACGGCCCGCAGTTTCTCGACGGCCTGGACGGTCACCTGATCCGGGTGGCCACCGCCGATGCCGATCAAATGGATTCTCACGAGCGGTCCCGGCACGCGTCGTACAGGTGGGATTCGGTGACGACGCGTCGAGCCAGGGCTGGCCCCACCAGAATCACCGCCGCCTGTCGCAGGTCGGCGGCCTCGACCTGGTCGGCGATGTCGGCCAAAGTGCCGCGCAGGATCAGCTCGTCCGGCTTGCTGGCGTGGAATACGACCGTGGCGGGGCACTCGGGACCGTAGAACTCGGTCAGTTCGTCGGCGATGATGCGGGTGCGGGTGATCGCCAGGTGCAGCGCGAGCGTCGCCCTGGTGGCGGCGAAGTTCTTCAGCGCCTCGGTATCGGGCATCGCCGTCGAGCGGGCCTGTGCGCGCGTGAGCACCACCGACTGCGTCACTTCCGGAACCGTCAGCTCGACGCCCAATGCGGCGGCTGCGGCCGCGTAGGCCGGAACGCCAGGGGTGACGTCCCAGGGCACGCCTGCGGCGTCGAGTCGAGCGGACATCTCCGCCAACGCGGAGTAGAGGGACGGGTCGCCCGAGCACAGGCGCGCGACGTCCTCCCCGCGCTCGTGGGCGGCGACCAGCTCGTCCGTGATGGCGTTGAGGTCGAGTTTTGCGGTGTCGACCAGTCGGGTGCCTGCAGAGCAATGTTCGAGGATCGCGTCGTCGATGTAGGTACCGGCGTAGACGCAGACCGGGCTCGACCGCAGAAACTCGACGGCCCGCAGCGTGAGCAGGTCGGCAGCACCTGGTCCGGCTCCGATGAAGTGCACAGTCACAGCTCGAAAGCGTAGAGGACACGTCCGACGCGCCGCGCCGCTCGAACTTCCCGCCGATGGCTAACTGTCAAGCTAAGGTTTAGCCTTGTGTCTGATGGGACTCATGTTGCTGATGTGATTCATGTTGTTCAGTAGCTGGATCCTACGACGCGTACCTACCAACAACCAGGGAGTACCGCCTTGCCGAACCGTCGAACGAAGCCGTCGATCGTTCTCGGTGCTGTCGCACTACTGGCCGTCGCAACCCCCTTTGCGGTCGCAGGCCTCACCGACAGCACGACAACCGGAGTTCGACCGGCCAACGAGACAACCCCGGTCACCGTGCCGACCAAGATCGTCGAGACCGCGCTGAGTTCCGCACCGGACATCGTCATTCCGTTGCAGGAACTCACCGGACTGCCGTTGCCGGATCTGCGGCTCTCCGATCTGAAGTACCTACCGCTGCCGGATTCCATCGTGATTCCGCCGATCGAGATCCCCGACATCCCGGGCCTGACCACGCCCGCGCCGGGCAACGCGACAGCACAGGCACCCGTTCCCCGGGTCGATGCATCCGCGCCGGTCAGTCCCCTGCCCGTGAATCCGGAAGCTGCCGATCCGACCGGCCCGCCGCTCGGTGCCGCCGTCAAGGAGATCAAGCAGGACACTCCCTTCAGCATGGTGGCCCTGACCTCCGAGCAGCTCGACGGTGCGACCGCTCAGGTTCGCCGCCAGCTAGAGGACGGATCCTGGGGCCCGTGGCTCGAGACTGCGCCGGTGGATACCACTGCGAGCGACGCCGTTCCCGCTGCGGAAAAGCAGGGCACCGAGCCGATCTTCGTCGGACTGACCAACGCCGTGCAGGTGTTGCTGACGCCACTGACGAGCAGTGCAGCTCCCGAAAGCTTCGCGACTGCACCGGTTCCCGAGGTTCCGGTCGTCGAGCTGCCTGCTGCGGACGCTCCGGCCGAGGCACCCGCTGCTGCGGAACAGCCGTTGGGTTACACCCCGGCGTCGTCGAGCACGCCTCTGCGTCAACAGGATCCGGCACCGGTCGATCCCGCGGCGCCGGCACCTGCAGTCGAGGCTCCTGCAGTCGAGGCACCTGCAGCAGATCCCGCCCAGCCCGAGGCCGCGCCGGAAGGCACGGCGGATCAGTTGGCTGCTGCGGTCGATGACATCAGTGCCGTGCTCATCACCCCCGGCACGTCGCCGGTCGACTCGGCATTGAACGACATCGCCACGCCCGTCGCCGGTGACGCAGGTCCCAAGGTCATCACCCGCGCTCAGTGGGGTGCCGACGAGTCGATCCGTTGCGCCACACCGACTGTCGACGACTTCCTCGGCGGTGCCACCGTGCACCACACCGCAGGCAGCAACGACTACTCCAAGTCCGAATCGGCCGAGATCGTCCGCGCCATCTACGCGTACCACGCGCAGACACTCGGCTGGTGCGACATCGGCTACAACGTCCTCGTCGACAAGTACGGCCAGATCTTCGAGGGCCGCGCGGGCGGCTTGGACAAGCCGGTCCAGGGCGCACACTCGGGCGGGTTCAACGAGAACACGATGGGCATCGCCATGATGGGCGACTACTCCAACGAGGATCCCTCGCAGGAGACCATCGATTCGGTCGGCAAGTTCCTCGGATGGCGACTCGGCAAGGCCGGTCTCGACCCGAAGGGCACCACCACGATGACCTCGGAGGGAACGGATTTCACGTTCGTGGGCCGCGGCCAGAGCGTCGACCTCCCGGTGATCTTCGGTCACCGCGACGTCGGCAACACCGAATGCCCCGGTGACGCCGGGTACGCACGACTCGGGGAGATCCGCGACATCGCTGCGGCAAATCTCGGCGGCGGAGATGCCACTCCGGCATCACCCGACGCTCCCGATACCGCACCCGACACCGCGGTGACCGACCCGGCACCGTCACGCCCGGGCACCGACGCCAGTTCCACTCTGGGCGAGAACATCCCGGCTCTGGTCGCCGAACTGCAGCGACTGGCGGCCACCAGTCCCGTCGCACAGAAATGGTTGGCTTCGGGCGGAGAAACCGGCTCGCTCGGCGTTCCGGTGAGCGGTCTGGTGCAGGTGAGCGGCGGCCGTGAGAAGGCGCAGTTCGCCAACGGCGAGATCATCACCAACATGGCCGGTCAGGCCGTGGCCGTCATCGGCAAGATCTTCCAGCAGTACGTGCAGCAGGGTGGCGTCGACGGCATCCTCGGCCTGCCGATCACGGACGAGTTCCGGGTGCCGGAGGGCTTCCGTACCGACTTCGAGAACGGTTCGCTGATCTTCAACGAGCTCACCGGAATCGTCACCACGGTGATCAAGACGTACAACGACACCTACAACGCGGAGATGCAGAACCCCGTCGCAGCACCGGTGGAACCGGCTCCTGCACCTGAGCCTGCTCCCGCACCGGAGCCCGCACCCGCGGGCTGAGTTCCGACAGTCGACAAGGGCCGAGTCACCGTGGTGACTCGGCCCTTGTTTCGTGTTCGGATATGCCGGGAGACCTGAGGGTCACCACCAACGTTCGAGAACCTGTGCCACTCCGTCCTCTGCGTTGGTGACGGTCACTTCGTTCGCCGCCGCGACGGCAGCGGGATGCGCGTTGCCCATCGCGACGCCCAGGCCCACCATCGACAGCATCGGCACGTCGTTGGGCATATCGCCGAAGGCCACGATGTCCTGCACGTCCACCGACAGCGTCTCGGCGACCTTGGCCAGGCCCGATGCCTTGGTGATGCCCGGTGCCGACAGCTCGATGAGTCCGTTGTCGGTGGAGAACGTCAGGTCTGCTCGACCTGAAATCAGCGGGGACAGGATGTCGGCCATGTGTCCGCTGGTGGAGCCGGACAACCGGATCAGCAGCTTGACGGCCGGAACGTCGACCACGTCGTCCTCGGTCATCTCGACGTTGTCCGGGTTCAGCCAGGCGTGTTCGTATCCCGGGGAGCTGACGAACTGCGGCGTCGCCGAGTCGTGCGCCGTCCGGCCCACTCGCTCGGCGGCCAGTCCGCAGCCGGGCAGCGCGCGATACGCGACGTCGGCCAACCACTGCAGCGTCTCGACCGACAGCGTCTCGGCGCTGAGCACGCGATCGTTGGCGGCGTCGTAGATCACCGCACCGTTGGCGCACACCGACATCGGCGCGTATCCCAGCTGATCGACGACGGGGTGGATCCACCGCGGCGGCCTGCCGGTGGACAGCACGAACGGAACTCCGTCGGCCACGACGGCCGAGACGGCGCGCTTGGTGCGCTCGGTGACACGTTCGTGCTGGTCGAGCAAGGTGCCGTCGACGTCGCTTGCGACGAGTCGGGGGGCGAGGCGGGTGGTGTTCGGCGCGTTGGTCATCGTGACGTCATTCTGCCCTAGTGTCGAAGTGCCCTGTTTTCGACATGCACGTCTTCGATGTGGAAGGAACGGTAGATGACATCTGTGAACCGTCAGATCCGGCTGGCCCAGCGCCCGGTGGGACGTCCCGACGAATCGACGTGGAACCTCACCGAGGAACCGATTCCCACCCCCGGTGACGGAGAATTCGTCGTCACCGTCGACTACGTCTCTCTCGACCCGGCCATGCGCGGCTGGCTCAACGATGCGCGCTCGTACGTGCCGCCCGTCGGCATCGGCGAGGTGATGCGGGCGCACGCCGTGGGCCGGGTGCTGGAATCCCACCATCCCGATTATGCAGTCGGAGAGATCGTTTCGGGTTCGTTCGGCGTCACCGAGCATGCCCTGTCGGACGGCACGGGGGTGCAGAAGGTCGACGAATCCATCGCGCCTGCTCCCACCTGGCTCGGGGCACTCGGATTCCCCGGGCTCACGGCCTATTTCGGTCTGATGGACGTCGGCAAGCTCGCCGAAGGCGATACCGTGGTGATCTCCGGAGCCGCCGGTGCCGTGGGCAGTATCGCGGGGCAGATCGCGAAAGCCAAGGGAGCCACTGTGATCGGCATTGCCGGTGGACCCGAGAAGTGCGCGTGGCTCACCGAAGAACTGGGCTTCGACGCGGCGATCGATTACAAGAACGAGTCGGTGTACAAGGGCCTGAAGGCGGCTGCGCCCAAGGGCATCGACGTGTATTTCGACAACGTCGGCGGCGAAATTCTCGACGCGGCACTCTCCCGACTGCGCAAGGGAGCGCGAGTGGTGTTGTGCGGAGCCATCTCCGGCTACAACGCGACGGACCCGCAGCCCGGCCCGGCGCATTACCTGTCGCTACTGATCAATCGGGCATCGATGACGGGGTTCATCATCTTCGACTACCTCGATCGCTACCAGGAGGGCATCGACGCGCTGTCCGAACTGCTCACCAGCGGCAAGATGACCGCACGCGAGCAGATCGAGATCGGCGGCATCCCCGCTTTCGGATCGACCCTGAACCTGCTGTTCGACGGGGCGAACACCGGCAAGCTGGTTCTCGAGGTCGGTGAACGCACCCACGACTCGGAATTATGACGCCGCCTCGTTCGTTGAACCCCACGTATCGACCGATAAAGAACTAGGAGAGCAACGATGTCTGCAGCCACCGAAACCGCCATTCTCGCCGGAGGATGCTTCTGGGGAGCCGAAGAGCTCGTCCGCAAGCTCCCTGGAGTGATCTCGACCCGCGTCGGCTACACCGGCGGCGAGGTCCCCAACGCGACGTACCGCAACCACGGCAATCACGCCGAGGGCCTCGAGGTCGTCTACGACCCCACCCAGACGACATACCGCGATCTGCTGGAGTTCTTCTTCCAGATCCACGACCCCACCACCAAGAACCGTCAGGGCAACGACATCGGAGCCAGCTACCGCTCGGCGATCTTCTACCTGAACGACGAGCAGAAGCGCGTCGCCGAGGACACCATCGCCGACGTCGACGCGTCGGGACTGTGGCCCGGCAAGGTCGTCACCGAGGTGACCCCGGCCGGAGATTTCTGGGAGGCCGAGCCCGAGCACCAGGACTACCTGCAGAAGTACCCCGAGGGATACACCTGCCACTGGGTGCGTCCGGAGTGGAAGCTGCCGCGTCGGGCCAACGCCTAGACGGTATGGAGGTCTTGGCTGGGGCCCCTCCGCATGTAAGCGTGGGTTGCCGACAGGAGTGGGTCCTGGCCGGTAGAGCCACAGATGTGG